>JANQGB010000602.1 GCA_028277545.1 Phycisphaerae bacterium
GTTGATGCTCAGGGCGTCGACAACCTGGACCAGATCGCCTTCATCTGGGACTCCGATCTTAGCGAGACGCTCTTCGCCACACTGAACGGCGACCTGGCCGCGTCCATAGAGTTGCTCTCGGTCGGCGACCACATCGACATCGACGGCGACACGTTGGCCGACTACGAGATCACCGACTTCAACGCGTCGTCCGTCATCGGACCGGGACTTGACCTCGCCGAGAACGGTTTGGTCAACATCGAGGTGGATATGATTCCTGTGGGCGGCGGCGATGAGGTGGAAGCCATCATCACTGTCGCCATCCCTGAGCCGAGCAGCCTGCTGCTGCTGGCCTTCGGCGGCCTGGCATTGATCCGCCGTCGCTGATACTAACCACCAATACCGGGCAATCCGGACTAGCCGTGAAACTGTGGCCGGGCCGTGTCAATCTTAAGGCACGGCCCGGCTCACTTTGTCGGGTGGTCATCTTATCCAAGCCGCCAGGACCGACGGCCACCAGCCCAGGTGGCTCGAGCGTCGCGACGCTCATCGCCAGGCATTCGGGCGCCGCGGAGCTCGCTGGCTAATGGGTACTGCACTTATCCGTCATCCAGTGGCCCCGCCCCAGCGCATCAAAGATGCCCGGTTCTAACTGCTGACAGCTCGCGTCGCACGGGGCTGCTAGCCTGCGCAGGCCACAGGAGCCGCGGAAGAAGTACGACGTAACTCTTTGCCCGACAGAGAATAACAGCTCTGTACCCACGATATCGTGCAATCGTCGGGACGCGTGTGGCTCTGGACCGAGAACGATGACGCGAGCGCACCGGCCAGCGGAATGGGCCTCAGCCGCCCCGACCGCCGGCGATCGGCCCAACGGTTTTGGCAGAAACCGGCGAGAGATTCAGCTCCAGAGTTGGTACACTACCAATCGGCAACCAGGGGGACAGGAGCGCCGCGGGTCCATCTCGGGCGTATCCTCCGACGAATGGCGTGTGACCCGGCATAGCGCCGACCTGAACACGCGGCGCCCCTGCGAGACCAACGCCAGGGTAACCAGGCGGCGCCGCGATGGTTCCACGTCGCACCGCCAAAGGCGAGAGGCTGTCGCCCGCCGAGGACGTCGGGCAGAACCTGGTGTAACTGTGAGTAGCAGCAGGTGCGACGGGCAGGACCTGGCGCTGACACGACGGAGGGGAAAACCATGAGAAGAACACTCATCGCATGCCTGGTGGTCGCGGTCTGCGGCTGGGGTCACTTCGCCGAACAGGCGGCCGCCGAGGGCGCGGTCGATCTGCTGTTTGATCCGCCGGCGACTACGGTGCCTGATGGTGGCACCGTAGAGATAGACCTAATCGCTCACTCCGCGGACGGAACGCCGCAGGATATGTTCGCCGTCGAGGCGATTATCTCGTGGGATCCGAGCGTTCTGGAGTTGGTCGGCTTCGACGCCGGGGCGTCGGGAGTGGCGTGGGCGCAGGCCGGGTTCCTGAACGACCCGGACGGAATTAACGACGGCATCGACGTAGAGCCGCTGGGCGTGCCCTTCAACGATGGCGATGCCATCTACACCGCTCTGACACCGATAGCGGGCGTCACCGTGGGCCCCGCCGACCTGGTGGTGACGACGCTCGTGTTTGCGGCCCTCTCCCCGGGTCCGCCAACCACCGTCAGCATTCTGCCCTCCCTGGGCGCCTTCGGCCAGACGCATGTATACGGCGAGGGCATTGGGATGGACATCACCGGCGACATCTCCGGGACAGCGATCGTCACCGTATGCGTGCCGGGCGGCGCCGGGGACGCCGACGGCGACTGCGACGTGGACCTGGACGATTACGCCCTGTTCGCCGGCTGTCTGGCCGGCCCTGACGTGGATGTGCCACCCGCCGAATGCACCGCGCCGGAGTTCAGCGCTACTGACCTGGATGGCGACGACGACGTGGACCTGGCGGATCTGGCCGGTTTCCAGCAGGTCTTCTCCGGCCCGCTACCATAGCAGTCCATCGCTTCCGGCAACCAGGACCGCGCATCGGCAAGGGCGCCCGCCTGTATCACCCGCCCCTGCCACCGGAAACGCGACAACAGACTCCAGTTGGTGAAGCAAATGTGGCACCAGCATCTTCCCTGCGGAATTGCGGCATTGGCTTCAGGCCGGCGGCGTACGTGCGACACCGGGGCCATACCGGCAAGCTTATGACCTCGGCTTCCAGCCGGTGAAGTAAATGTGGCACCGGCATCTTGCCGGTGTAATTGCGACATCGGCCTCCAGCCAGCGCCACAAGCGGGCACCCCAAGACGGCTTGAATCAGGTGAAGACCGCGCGAGGGAACTGGTGTACGGCCGGTTCAGCTTGGGCGAAAGACGGAGAAAGCGAACGCCAGGCCCAGGCGGGCTCGTCTACCGTTCGCATGCAGACCGCGCCGGCAGGCATCTGACTCACCTGACACCGTAGCGCCAGGCCCTCGACCCAGGCGAGAGGCGGATTTCAGCCGGAACGGACGTGCACCCGGGTTGTATCCTGCGGGCCCAGCACGACGATCACGCGTTGCCGGCGCTGGCCCGCGAACAGTGAGCTGTTTTGTGAAGCCTGTTTTGCCCGGGCACCGGGCGACGAGGCCTCTCCCGGCCCAGGGTGAGCCGGCGCACCCGCGCTGTGGCGCAAATGGACATTGGCTGAGTGCCGGGCGTCTGGTATACTTGCCGCCGCTTCAGGAGCCGGAGCAACCGCATCTCGCGACACGTGCGACACTCAACAGAAGGAGCCCGTCATGAAACGCCGTGAGTTCGTAGCCAAGACCGTAGCCGGCAGCGCCGCCGCGGCGCTGGGAGTCAGGAGCGCCTTCGCCCATATGGCAGCCGATGAACCGACCGGCGACTCGGCGCCGGGCAAGAAGCCGGGCACGGTTGCCGGCGGAATACAACGTCATAGGCAACTCGGCCGCACCGGC
>JANQGB010000660.1 GCA_028277545.1 Phycisphaerae bacterium
CCCACCAGATCGTCGCCCAGCGATAGCTCACGCTTGAACTCGGCGCCGCCCAGCAACTGCCCCACGGCCGCCAGGGCCCGGTAGCCGATCTTCGGCGTCAGGTCGTTGCGGATCAGGCCAAAGTGATGTTCGTTGTAGTAGGGATCGTTGCCATCCTCGCGGAAGTCGTACCAGGCCACGGTGCGCGTCGCCTTGGATGCCAGCGATGTGACATACGTCCGGGCCACGTAGCCGGCCTGCTGCCGCTCGGTCAACCCGCCGATGTTGCTGGGCCAGCCCATCTCCGTGATCCACACGTCCAGCCCGCCCACCAGTTCGCTCGTGCCACGCAGCTCGCGAAGGAAGGCCGCCGGATCCAGCGAGTGCCGGTAGGGATGTACGGTAACGGCGTCAAAGCGCGCCCCCTGCTCCATGGTCAGCTTGATGAAGTTGGTGTCGATGCCCGCGGTCGAGCAGCCCAGCACCTGGGCCGACGGATCAACCTCCTTGATGGTCTCGTAGGCACGCTTGAGCAGTTTGCCGTACATCTCCTTGGGGCCGGGCCAGAAGAAGATGTTGGGCTCGTTCCAGACCTCCCAGTGCTTGATGCGATGCTTGTACCGTCCCACCAGCACCCGAAGATACCCGCAGTAATCCTCGATGAACTGATCGTCGAAGGGTGGCTGGTTCCACTCGGTCCAGTAGCACACCAGGGCGTACACGCTGATGCCATGTTCCGTTGCGGTCTCCACTAACCTGTCGAAGAACGAGAAATCGTACTCGCCTTTGACGCGCTCGACCCAGTTCCAGTGGAACTCCTCGCGCGTCCACTTGACGCCGGCAGCGGACGCCAGGCGGCACATGCGGGCCATCCAGGCCTTGTCGTCGGGGTGATTGTGAAAACGGTACAGGTACATACCCACGCCAATCCGGCTGGCCGGGTTCAGTTCGTAATTCGCTAAGGTCTGGTCGGCCCGGGCTATGGTCGTCGACAGGATCGGCGTCTGCGTGTTCGGGGCAACGAACTGAAAGCGCCCCTCGATCATGGAATGCTCGCCGAAGGCGGTATCCACGTGAAACGACACCTGCTTGCCGGCCGGCGGCACGGACATCTCGACCTTCTTGCTGAGCAGCGTGCGATCCAGCGTCCCCAAGGAATAGTGCAGGCTGCCCGGCAGCGACTCACCGTGCAGGCTGCGCAGATCGACCGAGAAACGCAGCTTCTCGTCGCCCTCCTGCTCCACCCGCGGCACCAGGCTCACCGTCTGGTTGGGCTCGTGCTCGGTCACGACCTCCAGCCGGACGAATCTGACCTGCCCCTCGGCCTGCCCCCCCTTCCTCTCCAGGCGAATGTGCTCCAGCCGGATGGGATAGCGCACGATGCCGTCGTCCTCACCGCCGAAATGCCGCCAGGTCGACATGTCGCCCAGGGGAACCTCGTAGGTCTGCTCGCCCGTAGCGTCCAGCACGCCAATGCTTCGCTCGAACAACTGGAAGTGCGACCCACAGCGAGCCACCAGCTCGTGCCCCGAGCCGTCACTCGCGACGGTCAATCGCATGGCAGTGGGCCGTACCAGGATCGATCGGCCCCAGTGCAGCGCGCTGTGCGTGGACTTGTCATCGAACACATAGCGTAAGATGCCCTGCTCGTACCGGCCGTCGTCGTGTCCGCTGTACCCCCACTTGTCCTGCGAGCCAAAGTCGGACTCCAGGTAGGTAGCGGTCCGCACGCCGCCCACCTCTTTCCCACTTCTCTCGAACAGCCACTGCAGGTCGTCAATCAGGACCTCGCCGAGCCGGTTACCCCCCTGCCCCTCGATAAGGATGTCGAGCTGCTGCGCCGGCTCCTGGAAGACACCGTCACCGCCCCATCGGTGAACCCAGCCATCGAGACTGACCTCGAGTTGCTGCCATCCTCGATAGTCGAAGTGGACATCCTTCTGAAAGGTCTCGCCTTCGCGGTCCACCGCCCGGAAGATCATCTTGTTGGCCGCCGGCTTGTTGACCCACAGCCGCACCGCCTGAACAGCTCGCTCTGTGGGCATACGCGTGATGGCGGCCACGTAGTTGCCGCCCTCACTGAAGTCGTAGCGCAGTGCCAATACTCCGTCACCCGTACGCCCGCCGCTGCCCCGGCGCTCCAGGCCGCCGGCAGCACCGGGCCATTCCGCTCCGTTGCTGAACGACCAGCCTTCAAGGGCATCGCCGGCATTAAATGACTCGATCACGCCGACTGCCGGCTCGCCAGAACCTGCGAATGTGTAACTCGCGGTCACCAACAGCAGGAAAACGCCCAACGCAACACCTGACTTGGCGGCAAACACCTTCACGTCCTTTCGTGCACACGACACAACATTCCTTTTGCGGCATAGGGGCGACATTCTAACATCCCGATCACGCCATCCCCAGCCCACTATATGACGGAAAGCTACCACTTCGAGCACAGTAGTTAGCTTGACAAGCCACCAGACCATCAGGACCATGCGCCGGTTATGACTACCAGACAATCGCTTGACGGGCTGTGGGAGATCCTCCCCCAGTATGGGCCGACAACCGAGATCCCCGCCACCGAACGCGAACTCCCCAGCGGGGACTACGACGCCACGCCAATACGCGTGCCCGGCTACTGGAACACGTTTCCCTCGTCGGTGGGCGGCGACTGGGGTGCTTACGACCACTACCACTACCCGGCCAGGTGGCAGGAAGCCCACTCCGCCTGGTATCGCCTGCGTTTCACACCGCGCCCGTCAGACACTGCCAGCGGAGGGCGCACGGCGCTCTGCTTCGATGCCGTGGCCGGCAAGTCCACTGTCTGGCTCAACGGCACCTTATTGGGTCAGAATGTCGACAGCTTTCTTCCATTCTCTTTCGACGTTTCCAACATATTTCACCCAGATCGTGAAAACCAACTGAGCGTTTACATAGAGCCACCTCCGACCGCCGGCGATCTCTGGCTACAGCCCTGCGGTTCATGGGTCGGGTGGCACATGCGTGGTATCTGGCAGACAGTCTACCTGGAGACTCTGCCACCAACTTCCATCCGCGATGTCTTCGCCCAGCCGTGGGTGCGGCAGGAACGCCTGACGGTCGAGGTGGAGATTGAGCCAGGTGAGGCAGCGCCAGCGAGCGTGGTACAGGTGGTGATCCTCGATGGCGACCGTGTCGTGCTGGACCTGGGCAGTAAACCACTGGATTCGCAGAATTCGGGCCAGTGCCTGCTGCGGTTTGAGAAGCGGTGGCCCGACGCGCAACTGTGGTCACCCGATAATCCCCACCTCTATCACGTCCGGGCCGAGCTGCGCGACGGTGCCAACGTGGTGCACCGGCGTCAGGTCCGATTTGGCTTCCGCGAATTCTGGATCGACGGCACCGGCTTCCGCCT
>JANQGB010000679.1 GCA_028277545.1 Phycisphaerae bacterium
GTGGTAGAGGCCCAACTCGGTAAACGCCCAGTTGTTGTGAGCACCACCGGCTCCAAGCAGGATCGTGTCGGCACCGCCCACGGGGTCCAGGCCGTCGCCCGAGGCCATCCAGATCTCGGGATTGCCGAACTGGTCGTTCACCCACAGCGCCACGTCGCCGGGGCCGGCCACGTGGGTGAGTGTCCACTGCACATTGCCGAGCGGTGTCGCTTCTCCGTCGTCGCCTTGGATGTCGTCGAACTGGGCATAGGCATCCGGTGCCACCGCCGGGCCGGTCCACGGCGCATTCTTGGCCAGTGCATCGGTCGAAGATTCGGGCAGGATCCATACGTTATCGGTGACTGGACCAAGCACCGCGTCAACCGCTGGATTCAGGGCGCTGCGGTCGGCCTTGGTCGAATTGGGCACGATGTGTGTCACTTCCGCAGGATTGAACGGACCATTGCGCGGCAGACTGGTGTCCGGATTGGGGCCGGCACCCGGGATACCGACGTGGGGAAACAGGCCGCCATCGCCATTCAACGGTTCGCCATCGGGAGCTGGATTCACGTTGTAGTTCAGGCCGATGTGACCGTGCCCGTACGCATAAGTATGCGGGGTCGGGTCGGCTGGGTCTGCGCTGTCACCCACGGCGAACCAGACTACCTGCGTGTCCTGCACTTTCTCGCCAGAGGAGGCTCGCGTTCCTGAGGCGGTGATCTCCATCTGATACACGCCTTCCTTCGTGAATCCCCAGTTGTAGTGACTGTGGCTGCCGACCGGCACGGAGAAGCTGTCGGAAAGGCCGTCGCTGGTGGCGACCTGCACTACAGGCGAACCGAAGAAATCAGTCTGCCAGATCGAGAAGTGCGAGCCCGAGGGACGAGTCACACCAGTGATCTCGTAGTTGATCGGACCGGTCCAGTCACCGGTGGCCCCGACTCCTTCCGCGGCCACGCCGAGAAACGGCACACCCGCGTTGTTGCTCTGCGGCAGGAACCACAGATCGCTTCCTGCGGCCGTACCCAAGAAATCCCATTGAGTTCCCCCTGGCCGACTCACTTTTTGAGTATCGGCGGCACGCGTGAACACTTCGCCGAGATCGAACTCGGTCTCAACACCCTGCACGACGTCGTCGAGCTTGGCGTCGGTGCCGAAGTGGTAATGCAGTTCCAACTCGCTCGATTCGTAAGCAACGCCGATATCGGCGTGTCCGGCCGAATACTCGATCGCGGGCTGGGCCTGGGCGGAAACGCCCACCAGTCCGACCACACTGAGGCTTGTCAGGAGAAGCCTCCCGCTCCATTTTCGTACCAACATGACAGTGACTCCTGTCTTGGGCCTGGTCGACCAGATCAACGCGATCAGCCGGTTCGGCCAAGTTCATCTTCTATTCAGGCGGGCGCGAGAAGTTCACGCCCGTATCGATCAGCTCTTTGAGTGTGGAAGGTTGAATCTGCTCCACGTGCGTGTCTGCAAACAGATAGTTGCTGCTGCCGTTGAGGAACGGCGCAGGCCCGTCATCCCCGTAACGGTCGGTGCTGATGTCCCACGTCACGTTCGACCACGAGACCCAGTTGCGCGAGTGCGTGTGATCGGCATAAACGCTGGGTGCCCACCGGGTGGCCGCGACGAACATGATGTATGTCTCGACGGGCCTGGCCAGCTTTTTTCGGTTGGT
>JANQGB010000712.1 GCA_028277545.1 Phycisphaerae bacterium
AAGCCCGTCACACGGCGGAGGCGGTCAACTATGCTCGGGGGGTCGCCCACCAGCCGCCGAACGTGATACATCCGGTGGCCCTGGCTGCGCGGGCCCGCAAGCTGGCGGCGACGTGCGGCCTGCGCTGTACGGTGCTGGACGAGAAACAGTTGGCTCGACACCGGATGGGCGGACTTCTTGCGGTGGGGCAGGGCAGCGCCAAGCCCTCCCGGCTCATTGTCTTGAACTATGCCGGCGCGGGTGGCGGCAAGCCGGTCATCCTGGTGGGCAAGGCCATCACCTTCGACACCGGCGGCTACTCGATCAAGTCGAAGGACGGCATCCTGGGGATGAAGTACGACAAATGTGGCGGAACCGCCGTGCTGGGCGTGATGAAGGCGGTGGCGGCGCTGAAGCCCAAAGTGCCAGTAGTCGGCATCATTGCCGCGGCGGAAAACATGATCTCAGGAGGAGCTTATCGCCCGGATGACATCATCACCACCATGTCGGGCAAAACGGTCGAGATAGTAAGCGCCGATGCGGAGGGGCGGATGGTGCTGTGCGACGCCCTTACCTACGCCCAGCAGGAGTACACACCGCGGGCCGTCATAGACCTGGCCACGCTGACCGGCGGTGTGGTCGTTGCCCTGGGCAAGAACCGGGCGGGCCTCTTCTGTAACGATACCAAGCTGGGCGATGCCCTGGCAGCCTCCGGCGACCGCGTGCATGAGCGGCTGTGGCCTCTACCGCTCGACGACGAATACCTTGATGGGATCAAGGGCAATGACAGCGATCTGAGGAACTCCGGCGGGCGTGAGGGGCACGCGATTCTGGGTGCCGTGTTCCTCAAGCAGTTCGTCGAGCAGCGCACACGTTGGGCTCACCTGGACATCGCCGGCATGGCGGACGTAGACAAGGATCAACCCTATTGCCCCAAGGGTGCTACGGGCTTCGGCGTGCGTCTGCTGGTGGACTACCTGCTGAGCCTGCGGTGATGGAGTCATGGCCCGGCGCCTGGCAGCGTACTTGATCGGCGCCCGAATCGACTGATAATGCGCTCGGCGCGCGTGTCCGGCCTGGCGGACGATCATAGGAGGTCCTGGTGATGAAACGAGTGCGGCTGGCGGTGGTTGCCATCGTGCTGGCAGTGGGAGCGGTGGGCTGTGAGAGCCCGGCGCCGAGGAGTGGAAGCTACACACCGCAAAGGCTTCGGGCAGTCACGCCCGCAGAGGCGTTTGCGGCGGCGGAGCAGGTTCTGTCCGAGGACTTCCAGATCGCGACGCGTGATCCGAGCCTCGGTTTGCTGCGGACGGCCCACGTGGAGTCTCGGGAGCGATCCGCCGATCAGCCCATTCGCGGCACCCTGGGCTCGCCCAAGAGGGTGCGGAAGTACTCCGAGGTGCGTATAGAGCCGGCCGGAGACGGAGTGAACGTGTGGTGCAAGGTGGTGGTCGAGGAGAATCAGAGCGACGCCTACCGGATGTTTCACCAGGAACACGCCCTGAGCGACATTCCCAGCGACACACCAGCGGACCGCGAAGGCGGAACCACGGCCGCACAGAACACGGTCTGGAAGGTCAAACGGCGCGACCGTGCCATGGAGCGGCAGATCAGGCGCTCGATCCGGAATTTGCTGGTCGAGTCCTGAGCATCCCCGGCGCTGGACCAGATCTCGTACGCCTCCAGGCGCCGGTGGCAATCTATACGATGTCGGGCAGGCTGAGTCCGACCCAGGAGCGCCGAACCCGGGGCGTACGGTCGGTATGAGCAGGCCAAACTGAGTTTGAACCTGATGGCGGCCGATACGCGCGACCGGACCGTCAGCGCCCGGCTGGCCGGATTCGGCCCGCCGGCGTGGCTACGGATCGCCTGACACTCCCGCAGCTCGCGCGGTCCAGATTGCTGCCTGTTTCGGGAGATTCTGGGCGGTGTAGCAATCACCCAGGTATTGCGCGGCTCTCTTCGTCCGGCGATGATCCGCTCCCGCAAGCCGACTGAGCGACTCATAGGCGGCCAGCAAAGCGCGCTCGGATTCTTCAAATCGCCCCAGCCTGGTCAGGCAGGCGGCCCGATTCACGCGGAAGAAGACCGGCATAATGTGACCGTGAGGAACGGCCTGTTCCGCTATGGCGACCGCCTCGTCAAACGCAGCGAGCGCCTCATCGAGTCGATTCAACTCCTGCAGCGTCTTGCCCAGGTTGTTAAGGGTGGCGGCGGTTGAATGGTGTACGGCCGGCAGCACTGCGCGTCGAATCGCCAACGCCTCGCGGTTCATCTGCTCGGCCTCTTCAAGCTTGCCGCCTTCCATGAGCACGAGTGCCAGGTTGCCCAGACTCATGGCCAGATCCGGATGTTTCGGCTTGAGTAACTGACGGCGGATGGCGAGCGCTTCCCGGTGGGCCGACTCTGCCGCGGAAAGGTCGTCCTTGCTCTGCAGGGCATTTCCGAGGTTGTTCAAGCAACTCGCGACCTGCATATGCACGTCGCCATGCAACGACCGGTAGATCTCAGTCGCCTCCCGATGTGCAGCGATGGCGTCGTTCGGCCGACTCATTGCTTCCAGCGTGGCGCCCAACCCACTCAGAGCCTGCGCGGTTTGTTCGCTCTTTGATCCGTATTTTCGCCGGGCACTGGCCAGGGCATCGCGATACGACGATTCAGCTTCGGCGTATCGTCCGGTGAAATAGAGCACGCTGGCGAGGCCGTGAGGCCACACGGCTTCGGGAAATTCACTACTCACTCCGTTCTCGTCGCGTATGGTGTTGGCTCTCCGAAAGCACGCCTCGGCGTCCGTGTACATATTCTGCAGCTCGAGGGCAGCGCCGAGGCCGTCGAGCATTCTGGGCAGTGCCGGAGCGTCAGGACCGTGCACGTCCTGGCATATCATGACGGCGGTACGATACTGACCCTCTCCCTTGGCGTATTGACCAAGCCCGAGATAGCTGGCGCCGATTGTGACGTGCAACTCCATCAGGACGTCGGGCTGTTTCCCGAAGTGGCCTGCTGCAAGTCTCTCCGCGGCGGTATCGAGCAGGGAAGTCGCCGTCACCTCTTCGCCCAGTGTCTTGTTCGGATCTGACGAGGAGAGGATGTCCTGTAAGAAGCGGTAGATCTCCGTCGCCTTGTCCGCCTCCAACCTGGCATCGTCTCGCGCGGCCGTGGCGACGACCGCCTGCCAGGATGAGAAACCGGTAGCGAGGGCCAAAGCCAGGACGGCGACGCAGACGCCGCCGACGAGCGCCTTGTTGCGTCTGGCGAATTTGCCTAGCTGATACAGCGTCGTTGCGGGGCGGGCGAAGATCGGCTCGTCGCCCAGATTGCGGCGGATATCAGTCGCCATTTCCGCGGCAGTTTGATAGCGCCGCGCGGGATCTTTCTCCAGCGCCTTGGCGACGATCGTGGAAATATCGCCACGGAAAGCAGAGTCGAGCGACGAAAGCTCCGTCGGGTCTTCCTCTCGAATCCGCCAGATGGCTTCGGCGATCGACGTACCTGATACATCGTGCGGCAGCCTCTTGCTCAGCAGTTCGTAGAGAATCACCCCCAGCGTGTATACATCCGAACGGGCATCGAGCCCATCGGCCTGACCGGAGATTTGCTCCGGGCTCATATACGCGATAGTCCCGATGAGTCGGCCGGCGTCCGTCTGGAGCGTCGTGGCCCTGCCCTCGGGGTCAATAGCGCGGGCAACGCCGAAATCAAGGATCTTCGGCAGGGCGTTAGCACTTCGAATCGTCTGCGGGGGACGCACGCCTGACGGGGTGGCGGCCGGAGTGGCCCCCGGTGTGTGCGTGACGAGGATGTTAGCCGGCTTCAAGTCACGATGGATTATCCCCTTATCGTGGGCGTACTGCACCGTCTCACAGATGGTGGCCATGAGTTCCAGCCGCCGATCCGTGCTCAGGCCGTGCGTATCGGCATATTCGATCAACGGCAGCCCGTCGATCAACTCCATAGCGAAGAACGGGAGCGTGACGCCACCGGGCAGCGTCGCCGTGCCGGCTTCGTAGATCTGCGCGATGGACGGATGCTGAAGCCGCCCCAGCACTTCGATCTCCCTACGAAAGCGGCGCAGCAGTTCGCCCGGTGCCACGCTTGCGCGCAACAGCTTCAAGGCCACGTTGCGGCGCGGGCTCTCCTGCCGGGCTTCGTATACGACACCCATGCCGCCCTCGCCGATTCTCCTGGTAACGTGATAGCTGCCGATTCGTTCCGGGATCGTCTCGGGCAGCTCGTCAGCCGCGCCCAAGTCATCATCGGTCGTGGACAGCAGTATGGCATCGAGGTTCGCTCGAATGCCGTGA
>JANQGB010000942.1 GCA_028277545.1 Phycisphaerae bacterium
ACTGGTGAATATGGCATTGAATGCCCATCACTGTTATTGTGCCCTGCGTTGCATCGCGACCGGGACGAAAGCTGCGGGAGCACGCCAGGAAATTCGTCTCAAAAATGGGCTCGATCACCAGCTTGGCCGCCATCTGGACCTTACAGGAATGCTCAGTGGGCGCTTCTCGGGCTTGCCTGGCTTGCCGATCCAGCAGCGCTTCACCGGTAACGGCCGGTAGGTCTGGCTATGCAGCTCTCGGCCAGAAACGCGTCCACCCCGATGACCGTCTCGATGTATCCGATGCTGCGCCCGTCCATACCGGACGCCCCCTTGTTCGCCCTCACCCGACTACAGGCCTCTTCCAGCACGTCACGGCGATGGAGCTTGTCGTATTGAACGTTGCAAAAGTTCCCGGAGTATTTGCTAGAGCAGATTGCTGATGTATCTCGTGTCAGGTAGTTGGAAAAAGCTCTTAACCAAAGCAGCTTGTTTCTGAATTGATCGCAGAATTGAATACAGAGCCGCCTTCATATCGGTTTTCGAGAGAATACGTCGTTGGCCCAGGCGCCGTTTGGCGTGATTCCACACCTGCTCGTCAGGATTGAGTTCCGGAGAATAGGCAGGCAAGAAGACCAAGGTGATCTCACCCTCTTGCCTTTCGATGAAGGCTTGTGTTTTCTTGCTGTGGTGATATTTGGCATTGTCCGCGACCACAAGAATAGGTTGCCCCATATCCTGGCGCAGCCGCTTTAGAAATCCGATGAACTTCTCCGAAGGCCTTGATCATCGTTCCGTCCAAAACCGGACAAACCGCATGTGAAATTTGACCCGCGGAAGGGCCGGAGAAGGGTCGGCAGAACCTCCCGAATCTCGTACTCTTGGAAGTGGAAGCTAACCTTGAGTATGAAGAGATCCGGGGCTCTGCCATGCCAGACTGTAGACGAGATGTCCGAGTATTGCCAGCGGCGGCGACGCCCGAGCCGGGCGACGCGCGTTGAGCAGGCGGCAGTCGCGGCGCGAGCAAGCGAAAACGCTTGCCGCAGTGCAGGGCCGACTGGCACAAGGACATTCGCAGCGTGCGGCATTCGAGGAGTTGGGCGTTGCGCGCTCGACGCTGCGGGATTGGCTGGCGCAGACGCCGATCGACGAGGTGCCGGCGGCCCTGCGGGAGTTCTACGCTTCAGAGGAAGGTGTTGCCTGGCTGCATCGCCAAATCTTGGCGGCCCATCTGGTGATCACATTGCTGAGCGGGGCCGGCATCCGTCAGGTCTGCACGTTTCTGGAACTGAGCGGGTTGTCGGCGTTCGTGGCCGGTTCCTACGGCAGCCAGCACAAGCTCAACGTCGCGTTGGAGGAGGCGGTGGTCGCCTACGCCGAGCAGCAGCGCGAAGCGCTGGCACCGCAGATGCCGCAGCGGCGCATTAGCGTCTGCGAGGACGAGACCTACCATCCGGAGATCTGTCTGGTGGCGATCGAGCCGGTATCGAACTTCATTCTCCACGAGCGTTATGCCCCGGACCGCTCGGCGGCGACCTGGACGCAGGCGTTGGACGAGGTGCTTGAGGGGCTGCACGTGGACGTGGTGCAGGGCACCAGCGACGAAGCCAAAGGGCTGCTGCGCCATGTCGAGCGTGACTTGGGCGCCCATCACTCGCCCGATATCTTCCACGTCCAGCACGAAGTGTCCAAGGCAACCGCCCTGCCGTTGGCGCGGGCGTGCGAACAAGCCGAGCGTGCCGCCGAACAGGCCCGCGACGAGGTGGCGGCGCAGCGTGCCGCCCGCGACGCCCATCAGCAGGCCTGGCCGCGCCCGCGGGGGCGCCCGCCGGCGTTCGCCGAGCGCATCAACGATGCGCTGATGGCGCAAGCCGAGGCCGATGCGCAGCGCGAGCTGGCCGAAGTGCACCAACAACAGGCCCGTGCCTGCACGAGAGAGCTTGCCGACGCCTATCACCCCTACGATCTCGACACCGGCCGGGAGCAACCGCCCGAGCGGGTCGGTGAACGCTTGGCGGCCTGCTGGCGCGGCCTGCGCGAGCTGGCCGACGCGGCAGGCCTGCCCGAGCGTGCCCGCGAGCGCATCGCCAAGGCCGAGCGCCTGACCATCCAACTGGTTGCGACCATCACCTTCTTCTGCGCCACCATCGGGGCCAAGGTCGAAGCGCTGGGGTTGGCCCCCGAGATCGAAACGCTCGTGCACCAACAGCTCATCCCCGCAATCTATCTGGAGCGGGTGGCCGCGCGCAGCACCCGCGCCGAGCGGCGCCGTGAACTGGAGCAGCGATCCCGACAGTTGCTGGCACCGCTGCGTCAGCCCGACTCGCCGCTGCAACGCCTCGACGCCGATCAGCGCCGCGAGATCGAGATCGTCGCCGGCGAATGCGCCGACCTCTTCCAACGCAGCAGCTCCTGCGTGGAAGGACGCAATGGCCAACTGGCCCTGCATCACCACGGCAAGCACCGCCTGAGCAACCGCAAGCTCGCGGCGCTCACCGCGGTGCACAACTATTTCATCCGTCGCCCCGACGGCACGACCGCAGCGGAACGCTTCTTCGGCCAAGCACCCGCCTCGATGTTCGAGCATCTGCTCTCCGCACTCGATCCGCCGCCGCGACCCGCACGAAAACGACCGCGACCGCAGCGCGTCGCCTACCTCGAACCGATGGCGGCTTAGCGGGGGTGGACGGAACGATGATCAAGGCCTCGTGGAACAACCTGCAGTGGAAACGGGAGCTGGTGCTGGTGCAATGGCTGCTGCAGCGTCAGTAATCGATGGCGAGGAAAGAGCGAGTTCTGTAGCTGAAGCCA
>JANQGB010001011.1 GCA_028277545.1 Phycisphaerae bacterium
CTCGCTCACCGAAGCGGCTCCACTGGGTGTCCTCGAAGCGATGGCCATGGAACGTCCCGTGGTCGCCACGCGCACCGGTTCGCTGCCCGACATAGTCGAGCCGGCCCGGGCAGGCCTGTTAGCAGGCAGCGGCGACGCGGCGGGTGTGGCCGACTGCATCCGGCAGTTACGCGAGACTCCCGAGGAAAGCAGGCGAATGGGTGTCCGCGGACGCACTGAAGTGATTCAGCGGTTCAGCGTGCATCGGATGCTCGACCGCTATCAGGAGGTCTGCTTCGACCTGACGGGTGAGGCACAGGTGGATGGCTGCCTGATGCCCGCCTCTGTGGGAGGCTGACCATGTCAGTCGTGGTAACGCGTCCCCAAGACCGATTCCGGGCCGACGTTGACGGCCAGGACGTCGTTCGGCAGCGAGCCAGGCTGCCGGCTCACCTCTATGACAAGCTGCACTGCCCGATCACTGGCGACAAACTGACCTACTCGCGAGACACCCACACACTGACTGGGGGGGCGCTCGCCTATCCCGTGCGCAATAACGTACCGCTGGTTCTTCGTGGCTCGGCGCTGTCCGATGCTCTCCGCTGGCAAGCCGCCGAGCAGCGAGGCCTCAAGACGCGCATCCGTTCGATGGTGCCGTCGCCGGTCTCAGGAGAACGGCAGCGACGCTACCTCACGGAATTCCTGTCACGGCGTACGCCGGGAGATCTAGTGCTGAATGTCGGTTCTGCCGGTTGGGACCTTGGTCCCGGCGTGTGGAACCTGGACCTGCTTCCTTTCGCCGGCGTGGACCTGTGCTGTGATGTACATCGCCTGCCGTTTGCAGCGGGACAGGTCGACAGCATTGTCTGTACCGGCGTCCTCGAACACCTGGCTGATCCGGTACGGGTGGTGGCGGAGTTCCGGCGAGTGTTGCGCCCCGGCGGCGCGGTGCTCTGCACGGTGCCCTTTATGCAGGCCTATCACGCCGACCCGGAGGACTACCGCAGATACACCGCCGCCGGACTGCGGCAGCTATTCGAGGCGTTTTCGTCAAGCGAGGTTCGTCCGTCACACGGCGTGGGGTCCGGGTTGGCATGGGTCGGTGCGGATGCCCTGGCGGCAGCGTTCTCGTTTGACCACAACCGGCTGCACACCGCCCTGACCTTGTCGTTGCGCTGGCTGTTTGCACCGCTCCGGATTTTGGACCGACTAAGCGAGGGGAGCCGGTTTGAGCATGTGGCCTGTTCAGCCCTGATGATTGAGGCGGTACGGTGAGCGCGAAAGACGAAACAGGTCGGCGGCAACGTCGCGTGCTGGTCATCGGACCCATGGCACCGGCGGTTGGTGGAATGGCCACGGTGGTGGACCAGTTGCTCGAGGGCCCGCTTACCCGCTCGCTGGAATTCATCCGCCGGCCCGCCAACGCCGCGACGGAAGAGCGCCGCTCGTTTTGCCGTTCAGTTCGGCGTCATGCCGGGCAACTTGCCGGCTTGGCGGCATGCCTTAATCGGGACAACATTGACCTGGTACACATCCATACCTGCAGTGGCTTCACGTTCCACCGCAACCTTCTGGATGCGTCCGTTGCACGACTCTTTGGCGTACCGGTTGTACTGCATATTCACGGCGCGCAGTTTGACGCGTTTTACGGCTCGGCGGGCGGGATCGTACGCAGGCGTATCCGTCGAGGACTGACGCTGGCCGACCGGGTG
>JANQGB010001099.1 GCA_028277545.1 Phycisphaerae bacterium
AACTGCGTATCTGCCGCAAGACTCGCCGGGCACAGGAGTCCCTGTGGGGCATAGTCTACGACCACGACTATCCCCCGCAGAACCTGGACGCCAGCAAGCAGCCTCACTGGGCGGTCGGGCGGGAGTTCGAATCGCGGTGGGATACGTCCGACCGGAGAATTCGATGCGATAGCCGGGGTGTAGACGGCGGTTTCGTCAAGTTCAGCGGCAAGCCCATCGACAACTACTGCGCCTACAACATCAGCCCGAATCCGTTCAGGCCGAAAGTCTACGAGCCAGTCTCCGACTTGAAGCTTGACTTCGTGCTGGTGCCGCAGGAAGGGGCAGGGTACCTCGGGCTCACGCTGTCGAAGTACGAGGACGTGTTTGAGGCCCGCGTCTGGGCTGATGGCCTGGTCGAGTTGTACCACTCGATCCGTCGCAATCCCAAAGAGAGAGACCAGCCGATTTGTTCCAACCGGTTGAGTCCGTTTGCGCCAGGTCAGCCGGTGGAGGTGTGCTTCCAGGTGGTCGATTACCGCGTGAGCCTGTCGGTCAATGACGCCGAGGTGCTGGCGACGACCGATGATCAGTACGCCCCGGACATACGAGCGCTGCGCAAACTCGCCCCCGGCGGCAGGCCCAGACCGTCGACTGCGCCGCCGCGCATCAGCGCCCGCGACATGGTCTGCGAGATGTGGCACGTAGCGCTACACCGGGACGTATATTACACGGCGGTGGGGCGGGAGCAGGGGATTCTGGCGGGCGGTCGAACCGGGTGGGGTACTACCGGAAACCCCATCTGGCTTCGCGAAGGTGAGCATTTCATGCTCGGCGACAACAGCCCCGCCAGCAAGGACTCCCGCCTCTGGGAGCGACCCGGCCACCATGTGCTGGAGCGCGGTGAGGACTATCAACTCGGCACCGTACCCAGGGACCAGTTGATCGGCCGGGCCTTCTTCGTCTACTGGCCCAGTGGACATCGAAGTGATCTCATCCCGTTCCCGCGCGATTGGGGTCTGATCCCGAACTTCGGGCGTATGCGGTGGATTCGCTAATCGGCGGCCACGTCCAAGGTGGATGGCAGCGTACCAGCACCACGTCATTGTAGGAATTTATTTGGTCGCCCCCTAAATTACCTGTTTTATTCCAGTCGGTTCAGGCTAGGGGGATGAGTTATCCACAGCGCTTCCGACAGGAGGTGGTACAAAATCGGCCAGGTGCCGGACGTATGAGGTGTTTACCCTATCTCAGGCCTCAAGTAGAGCGCCCGGGCGTAAGGCGTGGCCCCGAGTGCGCGTAAGTGCTTGGCAACAAGGGGATTCCGGCGACCACTAGCCGGAGGGCCGTTAGAGGTGTCTCTCTTGCAGCAACCGGCGAATCCTGGTATCCCTTGTTGTTTGCCTGCGGTGTGAGGGATTCGATCGCGAGGTTGTCAACAGGCCATCCACCGCGCAGGGGAGAGGCGAACGAGCTAAGAACATGACCGACAAGGTTTTGCTGGAAGTGAAGGATCTGGTCAAGCGCTACGATGGGCGCGCCGTGGTCGATCGGCTCGGCTTTCGCGTAGCTCGCGGCGAGATTGTGGGTCTGCTGGGGCGCAACGGCGCTGGCAAGACAACGAGCTTCCGGATGACCGTCGGCATGATCGATCCCGATGGCGGACGGGTGATATTCGATCAGGAGGATGTCACTTCGCTGCCCATGTACCGGCGTGCCCAGCGCGGCATGGGTTACCTCTCGCAGGAGCCAAGCGTCTTTCAAAGGCTCACTGTCGAGCAGAACCTGTTGGCTATTCTGGAGACGATGCGCGACCTGTCGCGCGCCGATCGCCGGACGGCGGCCGGCAGGCTAATTGAGCAGTTCGGCCTCCAACGGCAGGCCAGGCAGGAAGCTCGTACCCTGTCGGGTGGCGAGCGGCGCAAGCTCGAGATCGCCCGGGCGCTGGTGACCAACCCGAAGCTCATCATGCTCGATGAGCCTTTTAGCGGGGTGGATCCGATCTCGGTCGAGGATCTGCAGCGCGAGATTCTGCACCTGAAGCGCGACCGCGGCATCGCCATTCTGCTGACCGATCACAACGTCCGCGAGACACTGGCGGTGACAGACCGCAGCTACATCATTGACCAGGGCAAGGAGTTGCGCTCGGGCACGCCCGGCGAGCTGGTGCGGGATGAACTCGTCCGCCGAACCTATCTGGGCAGCACCTTCAAGGGTGACGAGTTTGACAGCCCGGCGGTTGCGGTGTGATTGACGAAGCGGTAGCAGCGTTCAGACAGGTCTTCGGCGGGGCGCCTGCCGTCTGCGGTGTGGGGCCCGGGCGGGTCGAGCTCCTCGGCAACCACACGGACTACAACGGCGGCTGTGTGCTGACTGCCGCCATTGACCGCCGCGTGGTGGTGGCCGGCCGTTGCGTGACCGGCTATCGCTCTCGCGTTCACTCCGTTTACCTCGGCCAGACAGCCGAGTTCCAAGCCCAGTCGCCCGCGCACGATCCGGCCTTTCCGTGGGCGGATTACGTGCAGGGCGTGGCCGCCGTTCTGAGCGAATCCGGCCTCGTGGTACCGGCCTTCGAGGCGGTCATCACCAGCGATCTGCCGACAGCCTCGGGTTTGAGCAGTTCCGCTGCCCTTGAAGCCGCCACGGCCCAGCTCATCGCCGGGCTGACCGAATTCGAGCCGGACCGATTGGAACTCGCCCGCCTGCTGCAGAAGGCGGAGAACGAGTTCGTGGGGGTGCGCTGCGGAATCCTCGACCAGTTCTCGTCGATCTTCGGGCGGGCGGATCAGGTCATCTATCTCGACTGCGGATCGCTGCAACACGAACTGCTGCCGTTAGGCGAAGCCGGGCGAGCCGGGCCCGCCATCGTACTGTGCGATGCACAGGCACCGCGGTCGCTGGCTGCCGGGCAGTACAACCAGCGTCGCGCGGAGTGCGAACAAGCGGCCAGCCTGCTGGCGGTTGCCCTTGGCCGTCCGGTGGAGCGGCTTTGCGACGTCAGGCTTCCGGAATTCGAGGCGCTGGCGGCGGCGCTACCCGATCCGGTCGACCGCCGGGCCCGCCACGTCATCGGCGAGAACGACCGCGTTGACCGGGCCAGACAGTCGCTGCGGACGGGCCGCTTCGGCGAGGTCGGGAAACTGCTGGTGGAGTCGCACCTGAGCTCCCGGGTTAACTTCGAGAACAGTACGGACGGACTGGACCTGCTCCAGGACCTTGCTGTCCGGCAGCCGGGTTGCCTGGGGTCCAGGCTTTGCGGGGGCGGTTGGGGCGGAAACACCGTCAATCTCGTTGCCCCGCAGGCGGTGGACGAATTCGCCGCCGCCATCGTGGCCGGGTACCGCAGTGTCACCGGGAATACGCCGCCAATCCATATCTGCCGGGCCGCCGATGGTGCTCAAACCGTCCGTTTGTAGGAACGCCGGTCGGCGGTAGGGTGCATCTTGATGCACCGCGCATAGCCGGCTATCTCACCTTCTTGGCGGGGGGTGCCCGCCAAACAGGTGCATCAAGATGCACCCTATCGGGGGTGACATAAACCCGGCACCTAGCCAAACAGGTGCATCAAGATGCACCCTACCGGGGGTGTCATACATCCGTCACCGAGTTCATTGTGCCGACGGTTCATCGTCGGGAGGCCCGGTTAGAAACTCGTGCGCAATCAGCCAGCGCCCGTGGATTCTCCGGAAGAGCCTGGCGAACGTGCCGGATTCTCGCACCTGGTTGTTTTCGTAAGTCCAGCGCCCCGTGACCCACACAGAGTCATCGCTCACTGGTTCGACGTTCAGACGTTCGTAACGCAGCCTGCCGTCCTGCGGAGCCCGGGCGTGTCGTTCTCGCAGGTGATCCCGAACGTTGGCCCAGCCGCGCACCGTCTCTCGCGCCGAGGTCACGGTGAGTTGGTCGGACTGCCAGTATTGCTCCATCACCTCGTCGAGGTGGCCGCGGTTCCAGGCGTCGGCCTGGTGGTTGAGCGCATTGACGACCAGCAACTCCGGCTCGGGGTGGACCTGCGAGCAGCCACAGAGTGCCAGGGTGGCAGTCAGGGCGAGAAGGCAGCGGAGTGAGGCAGTTGGCCAGATCGTACGGTGCATGGTTTGTCCCTCAAATCACGTTGGCGGAATCGCCGCCGCATCGTATTGGGCGATCAGGAGCGCACTGTACGGCACTCGCGTGGGCAGGCCAAGTCAGGGGCGGCTGGCCTCCGTGTCAGTTGGAGTCGGCGCAACAAGAAAGGCAAGGAAAGCGTCTCTCAACGATTTCCTTGCCTTGGTCTGACAGATTCAGTTCTGTGTGTAGGTTTCCCCAAATCTCGTCAGTATGATTCGTTCCGCGGCGTTCCATGAAACGCCGTTGTGCCCAGGTTTGGTTACCTCCGTGCCACCGCCAGAGCCAGCCCGCGACGGGCCATAACCAGGACCGGGTAAATCGCCAGGAACAACACGACGGCCGGCTCAGGTGCGATGACCGAGCCCTCAGGTGAGCCGGACTCCCAGAGGCCGGCCAAGGCCAGGAGCGAGCCGATCATGAGCAGGGCTGCCAGTGCGATCCAACCAGCGTAGCGTCGGAAGTTTGACATTACTCTCGTGTCTCCCTGGCGAGTGTTACTCGGCTCCGTCACCTCGACAGTGCCAACTCACTCAATCTATTGGCGGGCAGTGAGGGTAAGTCAACAGCCAGGCGCGGTGATGCGAAGGGTGTCCGATAGAAGCCAAGAGGCGGCGCCGGCAGGCCGCCTGATCTACATCAGGCTGCCAAGAATCAGGGTACAGATTCCGGCAAAAAGCAGAGCCAGGGCGGTATAACCTATCCAGCGCCGAATCCGGTAGGCGACCCATCCGAAGGGGCGATCGATCATGTCCAGGGCGTCAGCCAGCTTATCGGCCACTCGAAGAACGAGCCCGAGCAGGCCGCTACACTGAGAAGCCGGAGACTCTTCGGCATCGTCGGCATCGGTGTTGGCGGGGGCGGCGGCGCTCGCTCGAGCGCGGGGCTGGTCGTCCAGGTCGTCGAACTCTGGGACGCTGCCCTCAAACTCCTCGAGATCGTCATCCGTTATTCCGAAGCCCGTGGCCGGCTCCGCGGGGGCAGGTGGCTCCGGCGGCTCGTTCTCCGGCGGCGCCTGATCGGCAGGGGCTTCATCTGCCTCATCAGACGCGTCGGCCATTGGATCGGACGGTTGATCCTCGGCTTCGTCCAGGTCACCGGCCGCCTCGCCCAGCACTGATTCCAACTCGTCGAGCTGGGCATCCACGCTGCTGTTGGTCTCGGCGACCAGATCGACATCGCGCGGCGAACCGGAGTCCGCGGCCGTTCCGACCTCTTCGCCCAACTCGCCAGCCAACTCCGAGGCTCCTTCGAGCAGAGAGTCGATCTCCTCCTCGCCAGCGCCCATCTCGGGGGGATCGCCGGCCGGCAGGTCTTTCGAAGGATTATCGGACATTGCCGCGCACCTCACAGCCCATACCGGTGTATCGGACTTCCGCAAGGCCGAATCCAGCTTGGCGCCGCTCGGGTCCACGTAATCGGGCGCCGCGGCGGGTGTGAAGACGGGCAGGCGGCGGGCGAGGGTCAGTGTATGGGCGCTCGGCGGACCGCCTGCTGGTGGGCGTTCGATAGGCGGCTTGGCCCGCGCCGCGAGACTATCCGTCCAACCCAGCGAATACGGCCCGCTTGCAGGCTTACTGGAAGAACTTTCCTCGGCGTTAGCCGACGAAAGTATTGAGTGCCAGGTCCAACGCCAGGACGCAGTCAGCAGTGCCTCACTCCGCCCCCCGGGGCGAAGCCGGCGTGACGGCTTGTCGTCACAGCCACACTGAAACAGCGGAAAATACTGAAGAAAACCGTTTCCCCGGTAACGCTGAAGAGACTAAACTGGAGGCCAGGCGCCGCATTCCAGAATTGCTTCGAGCTGCCCTACGCCGCCGAGTGCGCGTGCGTTGACCTGGATAACGACCTGGACGTCGACCTCAGCGACTACCTGCTGTGGGAAACATGCTGTTCCGGGCCGTCGGGGCCGTAATTGTTCCGGCAGCTTCGATCTGCCACGGTGGTGCGCCCGGCTGCCTGCATAGCAAGGACCAGGAGAGCGGCCCGTGGGACAGGCATCGGCGGAGTCGAAACGGGACGTCACCACTTAGGTCACGCGGCGCAGGCTCGAGGACGCCGGGCTGCTTCGAACACCGAGAAGAACAGGCACCTACTGCGATCCTGTCTCAACGCCCGTCCGGGCTTCGATGCCCCGAGACGCGGGGCGCGATCGGCGTCGTATTATCGGAACTGGTGGCGGGCCGGCAGTCCTCGCACTCGGCGCGACGGCCGTGGGTGTGCCCGGGTCGGTGGCCTGAGGTAACGGCGCGGATCAGGATCACCGATATTAGCACTACTGCGCATGGTCGTCCGTACCGCAGGCTTCCAGCCTGCTGTTGCCGCGATAACGATGCGGGCAGGATGCCTGCGAGACGAAGGCACGCGGACCTTGCGTCGTAGTCTTAGATCCAGTCGGTGAGCCGTCGGCAAACAAGCGGGGAGTACTCTGGATGGAGATGTTGTCCGAACTGACTCCACAGCAGCGCTGGATGGAGATCGTAGCGCCGTTTGAGGCCATAGATGGTCACGAATATCGGCGCACGTCTCCCCGTGTCGGCCTCGGCATCGGTGGAGTGCAAGTGGCGTTCGTCAAGGACTCTGTTCCCCGCGTCATACGTGGCACCGCGCTCAACGCGTCGCCCGGGGGGCTCCTCCTCCGGCTGGCCGAGCCAATCGAAACCCATACGCTTATCACCGTGCTCATTAACTTCGAATCAGAGAATGCGCTGCTCTGCGGCACGGTGGTGCATAGCACGCAGACCGTTGGCGCGCACAAGGTCGGGGTGAAGCTTCAGTTTCCCGCTTGACATAGCCCGCTGCCCGTTGCCGGTCATGGCCGGTTACCCGTGCCGGTGTCCGAGCGATCAGGCCGGTGCTCCGGGTAACTACCGGTCGTCGAGGCCGGTCGTGTGCGTCCGGTGAGCGGTACAGTGCCGGTCTGGTAGCCTGCCAGGGAGGCTATGGCACTGGCCTTCGGCCTGTGCATGCACCGGCAAGATGCCGGTGCCACACATTCACCGGCAAGATGCCGGTGCCACATCTTCACCGGCAGGATGTCGGCGCCACATTCATACCGGCTGTTTGACGGGGCCACACTCACATATGCCGGCGTGCCCAGTCAGGTAGGGTGCATCTTGATGCACCACGTCGGGTGGAGGTCTACTTCGAAAAGTAGGGTGCATCTTGATGCACCGCTTCGGATGGAGGTCTACTTCGAGAAGAATGGAGCGAGGTTGCGGTGGTGATTGCACCGCCAGGAAGCCGGCGCCACATTCATACCGGCTGTTTGACTGGGCCACACGCACATATGCAGGTGTGCCCAGGTATGGCAGGTGCCGTGCGAATCGTGGCTACCGCGTGATGCTTCGCAGGTGATCGACGGTGCGTTACCGCGTGATGCTTCGCAGGTGATCGACACTGCTCATCCCTTTGAGCAGTTCATGGTCGACGATTGGCCTCTCGCCTGCTGGTGGAATGAAGAGCGTGAAACCGGAGTGCAGCAGTTGGGCGTGGTTACAAATCTCCTGTATCGCGAAGTGGTGTACGGTTGAAGGCATCAGGGGATGTGGTGCCGAGAAGACGGCCGCAGCCTGATGCCGGGGAGGGTAGAACCGCAGCAGGTGCGAGCGCAGTCGCTCGTAACGCTCGGTTCTGGAAACGCGCATGGTGTGCAGGCAGGTTTCGACGCAGCCTACCTGCCAGATCAGCGCGGGGACGTCGGGCTGCAGTGGCCGGCGGCGTAACAGCAGGTCACTGGCCTCGTACATCTGCATTCCGCCGATGCAGGGGTCCACCATCAGCTCAGCAAACAGGCAGTCCATGGCAGAGATGCCCGGCAGCACCTGCACCTTCAGACTCAGCAAGCCGGCCATATCGCGAATCAGGAAGGGGGCGTAGACGCCGACGATGGGGTGGCCGTGCATGGCGAAGGTGACCGGCGCGTGGTCCAGGGCGGCATCAATCACCCGGGCGGCCATGTGGCCGTAGGCGTTCAGGCGGGCTCCGGCCTCCTCGTAGCTGGTCTCAAAGAGCGAAGTAGCTCGCGGGCAGAGTCTTTCGAGGTAGGTGCGCGTGGCGACGCCCGTGTCGACGTAGAGCACTTCGTTCGAGCGGCCAATCACGCGCTCGGTTTCGCGGGTGAGGTGGTCGACGTTCAGCACGCCAAGCCCGACGATGTAGATGTCAGCCACGTTCGTCCCCCGTCTGCAGAGCGTGGATCAGGTCGAGCAACTTCTCGTAGCGCCCCTCAGCGTCGCTAGCCCGTACGGCGCCGGCCGCGGCCTGGGCGGCGGCGGACTCGGTGTGGTGATGCCAAGGCGATGCAGCGGACGTCGGCCCCGCGTCCGGGGTGGGCGATGACGCGTTCTCGGTGCTGCCGGTCAGCGGCAGGATGGACGCCGAGTACGCCACCTTGAGCCCGGCCGCCTGTGATTCGAGAACAGTGGGCTGAATGCGGATGATCCAGGCGACCTCTGGAGGCGGCGACTGGCCAGCTTGGCCGGCTTCTGCGGCGGACGTCGCTTCGGCTGCTTGCAACTGGTCATCGCCAGGCCAGGGCTCCAGAGTGGCGGCGTAGGCGACGGCGGATGTCGAGTCGGGCTCCTGTTTGCCTTGCGGCGCCAGACGCAGGAGCAGCTTGACTGCCGCGAGGCTGGTGAGTTGCTGTTCGGAGGCGTCGGAACGCACCTCCGCGGCGGGAGGTTCTACGACAGTCTTGGCCTGGGCGAAAGCCTGGCCTAACAAGCCGAGCAGGCGGGCGTCCCGGGCGCATAGGATTTCCTGTTCCTCGTCGCTGAGTTCGTAGCCCTCGAAGGCCCGCCGCGGGTCGGTCGACGCCAACTCGCGAAACTCCTCGTCGAGCACCGTCCGTATCAGGTATTCAGCCGCTGAGCCTCGCGCCATGTTCGGGAATTCCGGGTGCCAACTATCGAACGCCGTGGCGCCATGGTCGCCGAAACCGCGCGGGCCTTCAATCTCCGGTTCGGGCGGTGTTGCGGCGGACGGTCTCTGCGAGTCAGGCGCGATGTGCGTGCCGGGGAGTATAGAGGGTGGTCATGTAGGTACGAATGCCGCGTCTGCCACGGCCTGGAGCCGAGCCGATTCCGAGTCTCGGGTGGTGACAGGGCACGCTGGCTGGCGTGTTAAGCTCAGTGTTCCGCTTGACTTACCTCATCTGGGCTGCCAGGACTCGAACCTGGAACCTCCTGATCCAGAGTCAGGCGTTCTGCCAATTGAACTACAGCCCAATCGTCCAGTCATTTCAGCAACCGGGGTGCGGTCTGTCAAGGGGCCAAGTCCTCTGGTGGCAACGAGTTGGGTGGCTGCTGCGGCCGGCGTCGGCCAGGGCTGGGGCGAGCACGCCGGCCAGCAGGGCGATGGCCGACACGACGCCCGCCAGTTCCACCAGGGGTACTGCCAATCGGCGGTCTGCGGTGGTCATGGCGATGTCTCTCCTATTCGACATCCGGCGTTACGAGGCTGGCAGCGTCGTCGGGGCAGTCGCTGTCTCCGCAGCGGCCCGTGCCGCACGGGATGGTTGAGGGCACGGGCGGTAGAGGGAGGGTGTCCATCTGCCAGCCGCTGCCTCGAACGATGGTGCAGTCCCAGTGCTCGTAGTCCTCACCTGGATAGTGGCCCAAGTCCGGATTCTCGTAGCCTTTGATGCGAATCGCGTCTGCGTGGCCGTCAACGAATGACACGTTGAATGTCCAGGCCCGTCCGTGCCAGCCGCCGACTGTTGCTTGTGGAGCTTGCCCGCATTCGTGTCCTGGCAGGCCTTGTGGATCCGCCAGGAAGGCGAATCTGCCACAGTTCTCCAGGTAGTAAAGCGTCTCGGCCGGGTTCACGATGTCTGAGAGGCGATGCAGCAGCGTCCCGTTGCTCTTGCACACGCCTTCGTTGTACGAGAAAGTCCAGAAGACGTTGGCAGCGTAGCTTGAACCGTAGTGGTCATATGAACTCATGCCGCTGTACCGCCAGGACGTGTAATGGATACCTGTATATCCGCTGTCACTGGGGCAGCGGTAAACAGAGAGATCGAGTTGCGTGTCGCGAGTCCAGTTGACTTCGTCTGAGCCGGTGTTCTCAGCGTAGTCGGGAAAAACGTTGCCGTAGAGCACCCGATTCAGCGGCCTGGTTGCTGGTCCACGGTGCTCCGCTGTGCCCCAGAAGTAGTAGGATCCCCGGTCCAGGCCTCGACCGCTCTTGCCGCCGTAGGCGACCGCGCTGACCATGCGTTGGTATTCCGCCCCGAGGTAAGTTGCGCTCATCGTCGGATGCACCGGGATGGCCTGCTCGTCCGGGTCCTGGCCTGCGTACACGATCGATGCCTGGGCAATGCGGCCAAGATTCTGCAGGCAGACTGTACTCTTGCCACGGCGGCCGGCGTCAGCCAGGGCGGGGGCGAGCACGGCGGCCAGCAGGGCGACGGCCGACACGACGGACGTCAGTTCCACCAGGGATAGTGCCAGTCGGCGGTCAGTGGTGGTCATGGCGCTTTCTCCCCTATGCGACATCCGGCGGCACGAGGCTGGCCGCGTCGTCGGGGCAGTCGCCATCTCCGCAGCGGCCCTTGGCGCATGGGATGGTTGATGGCATGGGCTGAAGTGGGAGGGTGTCCATCTGCCACCCGCGGCCTCGGATGATTATGCAGTGCCAGTAGTCATAGTCCTCGGTGGGATAGTGTACTTGGTCCGGATTCTCGAAACCTCTGATACGAATCGTGTCTGCGTGGCCATCAACGAACGACACATTGAATGTCCAGTCCCGGCCATGCCAGCCACCCACTCTATCTTGTGAACCTTGACCGCACTGTTCGCTTGGCAGACCTTGTTGATCCGCCAGGAAGGCGAATCTACCGCAGTTCTCCAGGTAGTAGAGTGTCTCGGCCGGGTTGACGATGTTTGACAGGCGATGCAGCAGAGCCCCACTGCTCCTGCACACGCCTTCATTGTGCGAGAAGGTCCAGACCACATTGCCTACGTAGCTGGTGCCGTAATGGTCGTATGAAGTGAGTCCTCCAGTACGCCATGAGATGTAGTGTATGCCGGTGAATCCGCTGTCAGATGGGCAGCGGTAGACGGAGAGATCGAGTTGCGTGTCATTCACCCAGTTTACGCGGTCCGGGCCCGGGTTCTCTGCGTAGTCGGGAAACACGTCGCCATACAATATGCGATTCAGCGGTCTTGTGGCCGGTCCGCGGTCATAGACTGTGCCCCAGAACCAGTTGGAGCCCTGGTCCTCGCCTCGACCGCTCTTGCCGCCGTAGGCGCAAGCTCCAGACTGACGCCTCAACACCGACGCATCCGAACTGTCGTTGATCGTCGGATGTACCGGGATGGCCTGCTCATCCGGGTCCTGGCCTGCGTACACGATCGAAGCCTGGGCGATGCGGCCGAGGTTCTGCAGGCAGACTGTACTCTTGCCACGGCGGCCGGCGTCGGCCAGGGCGGGGGCGAGCACGCCGGCCAGCAGGGCGACGGCCGACACGACGGCGACCAGTTCGTATACGGTGATGCCACCTCTGTGTCGCGACGTCATCATATCTCTGTCCCCGTGCGAATATCAGTTGTTGCGCTACGCCCTGCGTGGCACAGGCACTTAGCCGGTGCCAGATTCTCTTCAATGTCAACCTGTCAGCACTCCGCGGTGGCTGGCATAGACCTGCTAGCCGATGTCCGCCGCAATGATACTCGGCGCCTCCACCTGGCTGGTCGAGTTTCGTTCCGGGCCGCTTCGGCTGTCGCCGCGTGAGCCGCTCATAGGAACGGGCGGCAGCGGGAGCGTGTCCATTTGCCAGCCGCGGCCGCGGACGATTACGCATTCCCAGTGGTCGTGATCCTCGCTGGGGTAA
>JANQGB010001193.1 GCA_028277545.1 Phycisphaerae bacterium
GCCGAGATCACCCCCACGTTGGCCGTCCGCTTCACAAAAATCTGGTTGAAACTCAGCAGGTTGTTGTACTCGTCCACCTTCGGCTCGAAGTAGTCCAGAAACTCGGCGCAGCGCTCCAGCCAGCCGTCGGGCAGTTCGTTTGTCGTCCCCCCGATGGTCAGGTAGCTGTACGTCAGCCGGGCCCCACAGGCCGCCTCGAACAGATCGAGGATCATCTCCCGCTCGCGGAAAGCATACAGAAACGGCGTGAAAGCCCCCATGTCCAATCCGTACGCCCCGAAAGTCACCAGGTGCGAGGCAATGCGATTCAACTCGGCGAAGATCACGCGCAGATACTGAGCCCGTTCGGGCACCTCGACCCCCACCAGCTTTTCGATGGCCAGGGCGTACCCCTGGTTCTGGTTCATCCCCGCCACGTAGTCCATGCGGTCCGTGTACGGTATGAACTGGAACGGCTGCAGGCTCTCGCCGATCTTCTCTGCGCAGCGGTGCAGATAGCCGATGTGCGGGATGGCTTCCAGCACGAGTTCCCCGTCGCAGCGCAAGACGATGCGCAACACGCCGTGAGTCGACGGGTGCTGCGGGCCCATGTTGATGAGCAGCTCCTCCGTCTCGACATCGCCCTGCACCTGGCGGTCGATGTCCATCAGCACGTCAGGCTGCGACTGCAGAACGATATCCGACATGGTCACTTCTCAATAACCGCTCGATCCGCGCCCGCTTCAGTGGCGTGGGCTCTGCAACTCGTGTTCCGTCGTTCCGGGAATACCATGGTACTCCACGGGAAACTCGTAGTCCTTGCGCAGCGGATGGCCGACCCAGTCCTCCGGGCACAGGATCCGCCGCAGGTCGGGGTGGCCGTCAAACACGATGCCCATCAAGTCAAACGCTTCCCGCTCGTGCCAGTCCGCCGTGGGCCACAGGTCCGACACGGTGGGCAGGTGCGGATCATCGCGATCGGTGACAACCCGCACGGCGAACACGTGTGGACAGCCCAGGTCCTCGCCCGGTCGTCCCTGCGGAATCTGGTTCAGGTCGTAGATGGCCGCCAGCTTGCCCTCCGCCATCAGATCCAGCGAGCTTACGCAGCGCAGCATGTTGAAATTCAGCCGGGGATCGTCTCGCAGAAAGCGAGCGACGTCAGGCCAGCGCTGAGCGGCCACAGTCGCGTAGGGACGTGCTCCGCTAACAGCGGTTGCCTCGATCACGTCGCCGAACTCGTCGCGGAGCAGCTCGCAGATTTCTTCGGGTGTCATGTCGTCGAGATTTCCCGTTGGGCCCTATGCCATCATGGCCTTGCCCGCTTCAATTCGACTGTCCTTCGCCCGGGTGGTATGACGGATCTTGTCCTGCAGCCGCATCAGCCCTTCCAGCAGGCTCTCCGGCCTGGGCGGGCAACCGGGAACGTATACGTCCACGGGAACGACCAGATCCACGCCCTTGACCACGTGGTAGCCGTGCTTGAAGTAGGGCCCGCCGCCGACGGTGCAGGCCCCCATGGCCATCACCCATTTAGGCTCGCCCATCTGGTTGTACAGACGCTTGACGCGGGAGGCCATCTTGTACGTCACGGTGCCCGCCACGATCATCAGGTCTGCCTGCCGCGGAGTCGGTCTGAAGGCCCCGGCGCCGAACCGGTCAAAATCGAACCGCGATGACCCGGTAGCCATCATCTCGATGGCACAGCAGGCCAGCCCGAAGGTCACCGGCCAGATGCTGTTACTCCGGCCCCAGTTGATGGCCCAGTCCACCGACGTAACGATCACGCCTTCCTCAAAGCGATTCTCAATCCAACTCATGATCTCGCCTCGCTTCGCAGAGCGCTCTCCTCCTGGACCTCCGGCGCCGAGCGTACCCAGTCCAGGTACCCGTACCGCCAGAGGTACAGAAATCCCACGACAATCATGCCGAAGAAGAACAGCATATCGTACAATGCCGCGGTCTTGACCTGCGAATTGCCCTGCCCGAACACCACTGCCCAAGGCCAGAACAGGGCAATCTCCACATCGAAGATTATGAACACCAGCGCCACGACGTAGAACCGCAGATCGAACTGCACCCAGCCCGGCCCGATGGTCGGCTCACCGCATTCGTAGATCGCCCCCTTCTCAGGGTGCTTCAACTTCGGCCGAACCAGCCAGCCTACCACCAGCCCGCCCAGGCAGATCGCCAGCCCGACCGCCAGGAAGAGCAGCACGCCGATGACCAGCATGACGCTCGACCCGCTGTGGAGCCAGTTCGTCTGGCCGACGATCGCCGGCAGATTGATCATCATGGCCTTATCCCTTGGACCATCCTCGAGACGCCGCCTCGTATCGCTATGGCGTCCCGCGGTCTACTCGCCTTCCTTCGCCTTGGGCTTCGGCTTCTCCTTCTTGGGCGGCTTGCGCTCGGTCATGGCCAAAGACATTTCCGAGCGCCGTTCTTGTTCCTCGCGGCCGTCTTCGCTGAAGTCGTACTTCTCCCAACGCCCCTTGGTATCAGCCGCCCATTCCGGCAACTGGCCCTTCTGCATCCACAGCGGTTGCGGCGTCTGCAGGCCCTGCTGTGCCAGGTCGGTGAACTCGACGATCATGCCGTCACGGCTGTAAGACGACATGTCGTGCACGTTCCCCATGTGGATGCAGTCCGTCGGGCACGGGTCGA
>JANQGB010001277.1 GCA_028277545.1 Phycisphaerae bacterium
TCCTGTTGGCTTCGACCTAGGGTGATCTCGCGTCGGTCGGCGCGTCGGTCGGCGCCAATGAGCCAGACCGCGGCCGAGTCCCCCGCGCGATCCTGGAGCAGGCGCTCCGGCACGAATACGCGCTGGGTCGTTTCTCCGGTTTGGCTGGCTTCTAATCGCGCCAGGAACTTGACGCGGGCCAACATCTCGGGCTTCAGTTGGGCTATCGGATCGTGAATCGCCACCTTCACCTCCAGCGTATTCTTCTGGATATCCGCTTCCTGCACGATGCGCGTGACCCGGCCGGCGAAACGGCGGTCCGGCAGGACATCCACGGTAACTTCGGCATCCTGGCCCACGCCCACCTGGGCCGCATCAGCCAACGGCACGTCCACGCGCACCTGCAGCTTGTTCGGGTCGTACAGATGAATGGCGTTGGCCGAGAGCTTACCATCCATATTCAGTATCAGCTTGGCGCCCGGCACCGCCAGGCGAGTCAACACAATGCCATCAGCCGGCGAGCGGACCTCCATGCGCTCCAGACGCAGCTCGGCCTCAGCCACGCCTACCTCCGCCTCACGCACTTGGGCCGCGAGTCGAGTCACCTGGGCCCGGGCCTGGTCGAGCGCCCGGCGCTGCCCGATGCGGAGCCGCCGGTGCTCGCGTGCCGCGGCCAGGTTGGCCTGGGCGCCCACGCGTCGGGCGTCCAGCACGTCGAGTTGTTTCCGGGTCGCCTCCACGAGGGCTTGCTGTGCATCGCGCCACAGCGTAGCCTGCACCACCTGTCGCTCGGCCGCGGCATCCGGCAGCAGTTTGGCCAGGCGCCGGCGGTTGTCCTCGAGTTCCGCCAGCTTCGCCTCGTCCTTGGCAATCTCCGCGACAAGCTGGGTACGCTCGGCTTCAATCTGTTGGATCGAGGCCTCCCCGACGGCCACGGCGCGGTCCAACTCGATCGGGGATTCCCAGTCGGCCTGGGCCGCGGTCAGATCAACCTGGGCGGTGGCCAGTTGGGCGCGCCGGTGTGCCAGATGTGCCTGGGTCAGGTCCAGAGCAAGGCGTGCGTCATCGTCGATCAGACGCGCCACCACTTGGCCGGCCGATACGGGTTCGCCCTCAAGCACGAGGACCTCCTCGACTACGCCGGCTGCCAGAGCGGGCACATAGATGTGAAAGGGATCGGCTTCAACCCATCCCGGCGCCTGCACGGTCACGGCCCCCACCATGCCGGTCACGGACTTGCCGACCACACGCAGTGTGCGGACAGCCAGGGCCGGCCGCAGGCTATCGCGGGCCGCGTAGCCCAGCAGGGCCAGGGCGACGATCACGATGGCAACCGGGACGACCCAGCGGGTGAACCACCGGCGCGATGGTGGCGGAATTGCCTTGTCGTCCCCGGGCGCGCGGTCCATTCGGAGACCCGACAAATCGGAACTGGCGTTCATGTGTTTTCTCTCCCTAACGGTTACACTACATGGCCTCGTGGGCGCCGGCGCACGCCAATGCGCGGACCCATGTCAGCTAATCGCGCGTCAGCGCTGGTGTGACGCCGTATGCGCGCGCACCGATAGAAGAGATCAGATCAGGAGGATGACTGTGCGCAGTCTGCCAATGTCAGTTTGCGCCCGGCCTGATGGTAGGTAGGGGATGAGGGGGTTTTCGGGCCCCGAGTGAGGGGAGAACGCGGTTGACGCCCCGGGTGTGGACGTTGCCTGGCTGTCGGTCCTCTCGGCAAGCTGAGGGGCGTCCGTGGAATAGGGCACCAACGTGCAATCGCATGTGGGGCAGGCAAAAGCCAGGGCGCCTGATCCCTGGGCAGCTTGTTCTTCCTCGTCGCAGCAGGCGGGTTCAGGAACCTCGGTCTCCGCGCAGCAACAGCAGGCCTGTCGTTCGATCTGGCTTTGGTCGGCACAGCAGCAGTCGAGGCAGAGAACCCTCCCAGCCGCCGTGGGGATTAGAACCGCCACGTAGCATAGTAGAAGAAACAGCTCTCTGCGTTTGACCTTGACCATCTGACTTACCATGAATTCCAGTGTATTCAGATCTGCCCGGCGAGTCAATGTACTCTCAGAGCGATACTCCACTTGTCTCCTATACGAACTGCGCGATGTAGAGTTCGGATCGTGTTGGCGCCGCTGGTATGGCGTTCAGCTTCTGTACTCGGCTATTTCACTCGCTCTCCGTTGATGCGCCGTCGTTCCTTGCGGTTGGGGATTCTCTCCAGGAGCTGATTGGGTTCGCCGTCTCTACGATGGCTTCACACTCATCAAACGAGACGG
>JANQGB010001401.1 GCA_028277545.1 Phycisphaerae bacterium
CCAGATGCACGGTGGCCGCCGCCAGCCCTTCCCAGCGCGATCGCCGCCAGATGGCGGATACCGCCAGATACGCCGTCACAGCGAAGAGCCCCACAGCAACGACAGTGCGTGACAGCCCGGATGCGTCGGGCAGCGCAGTGCTCGCGCCGCCGGGCTCGCCGAAAGCACGCGCCAAGATCAGCCCCGCCAGAACGCCGGCGGCGTTGCCGACGTGAAGCAGTATCGGCACCCGCTGGCGCAGGTAGCCGTACCACCAGGCCAGGGCCGCGATCACCAGCGTGCTGCCCAACGGATTGCGTGCCCAGCGCGGCAGCCAGGCCGCCGGCACTTCCGGATCGAACGACTGAGTGGCCGCCAACAGGGCGACGCCCGGCAACACGGCCCACGGCAGCACAAGCCAGCCCTTCGACCATCGTGCCGCCGACAGCCACTCCACTCCAACTACGTAGACCGCCACCAGCATTGGCCCACCGTAGAACAGCCGGGCATGACAGTAGAACCCGTGGTTCATGCCTACCAGGTGAAAGGCAGAAGCTGCCAGGACTATGGCGGTAAAGGCCAGCTCCTGCTTGAGCCTGGCCCGATCTGCAGGTGGTACGCCGGGTGAATCCGCGGCGCGGCGCGATCGCGCCGTCCAGACGGACAGCAGCACCATGGCCGCGAACACCCACCAGGCCGCATAGAGGAACAGCTCGTTCACCCCGGAGGCGGACGGCGGGATCTTCAACAACGGCGGAGCGCCGGCCAGCAGCAGCAAACACATCGCGGCCTGGACCTGCACAGACCTGCTCAGCCGCAGGCCCAACCGGCGGGACACCAGCCATAGCTCCGACAGCGCCAGCACGCCCGCGCCGGTGGCCAGGGCCGTGCCCAGCTCGGGGCGGAAGGCCGTCATCTCGATAGTGGCCGCCATGGGTCCGGTCCAGAAGAGCGCCGCCACCAGCAACAGCGACGGCTGATCCTCAGGCGACCGGCGCGTTCTGTGCAGCAGCACCAGAATCACGCCGACCGCCATCTCGTACGCCTGCAACGCGAGCAAGGTCAGCAGGATCAGGCCTATGTCACCGGCCGCATCCGTGGGGCTGACCAGGTAGAGGCGGGCGCCAACTGCCATCAAGGCGGCACTGAGCAGGTACAGCGGATTCCGCCAGAGCAGCCAGGCCACACAACGCGCGGACATTCCCTGCAGTTCGCCGTTCATGGCGATCCTCCCGTTCAGTAGTCTGAGTTGACCTGGACGCGCAATCGCGCGGCGTCACCCGCCGCCTGCCGTGCGACGGCAACCCGGCGAGAGCCAGGCTGATAAGCTGATGATGGTGGACCTGAAAGAAAAATGAGTCGTATGATGACGATGATGAAGCGAATGACCTCAGGTCCCGCCACACATTGCCACGCGCGATGTCCATTAGAACGATTGGCCGGCAGCGGACAGAAGTCAAGCACCAAGCTCCGCAATTGTCACGCCCGCTACCTGGACATCGGGCCGGCGTGGTGGTTATGCTGCTGCGTAGTGCGGACGATCTGAACGTGTCAAGGAAAGCGGAGCCCACCGCAGAGCGAGCGACCGATGAACCCCGAAGAAAGCAACCAGCCTCAGGATCCCGGCGAACCGGCAGATTCAACGCCCGCGCCAGATGCACCGACCGCGCAGCAGCTTCGCGGGGCCATGAAGGCCTTCAAGAAGCGGCTTAAGCTGGCCCGCCTGGACGACGAGTCGCGGCTGGGCTACGGCGCCCTGAGCGGTGGCGGCAAGTCGAGCATCGTGGCCATTCAACCCCCCCGCCAGTATCCGCAGGCCGTGTGGGACGAACTGGTCAAACAGGGCCGGCTGCGCCCCTCCGGCCGCGGCCTGTACGAGTTGGTGCCGCAGTAGCGTCATCCGTCCGGCGGACGCCGGGTTCTCGACGGCTTCCGAAACACGGACCGGGCAAGCCGGCACGACCTGCCATCCCCCGCGCCTTGAAGCGCCATGAATAGAACACACCTGCTGTGGGGCGTTTCGGCGGGCCCGCACCCGGGAGAGTATCACCCGGCCACCACTGCTTGACAGCGGCCAACACGCACTCAGTGGGGCGTCCCCAAACACGCCCTGAAAGGGCGAAGGCGCTTGGCCACGGGCGGAGCCAAGCGCAGCCCGTGGGAAGGCAAGCCTCATTGCTCTGTAGTGCCCCGGAGGGTCACAGGAGAGCACATGGCCAGGCCGGCCCAGAGATTGAAACGAGGACGCAGCTGGTTTTCAGGCAGCAGGAACCGCGACCGGCGTGCCCAAACAACTGGCTGCGTCCCCGTTTTGGACCCCAGTCCTGGACCCGCGAATTGGTGCCGCAGTAGCAGCATCCGGACGGTCGGCACAATCTGTGCCCCTCGCCTTGACGCGCCATGGATGGGACACACCTGCTGGCGGGCGTCTTGGCTGGCCTGCCCCCGGAGGAGTTTCACCAGGCCACCGCTGCTTAACACCGGCCAACACGCACTCAGTGGGGCGATCCAACACACGCCCTGAAAGGGCGAAGGCGCTTGGCCACGGGCGGAGCGAAGCGCAGCCCGTGGGAAGGGCGGGTCTCACTAATCTGTAGTGCCCCGGAGGGGCACAGGAGAGCACATGACCATGCCGGCCCAGAGATTGAAACGCGGACGCAGTTGGTTTTGAGCCAGCAGTAACCGCGACCGGCGAGCCCAAATAACTGGCTGCGACCCCGCTTTGGACCTCCCGGATCTGGCGAGATCGACCAGCAAACCGGCGTTTGACTGGAGCTGGTGCGTCCCGGACGCCCCCAACCTGTTCGCTAGATCTTGATCGCCTCGGGGATGCCCATTTGCTTGCGGAGGGCATCCAGCTCCTTCTTCAGCTTGATGCCGGCGTCCACTTCGGAAGCGGGCAGAGTGTCGCGGTCCTTGTAGATCAATCGCTCCATGTTGTGGAACAGCCACTTGAAGTACACTTCTTCGTCGAAGCTGGCGGGGGTTGCCGCGGTACGACGAGTGCCCGGCGTGCCACTCTTGTAAGCCATCTTGAACGCATCGGTGTGAGCTCGCCGGACGAGATCGTCGATGTACTCCGAACGCTCCTGGTAGCTGTCAACAGCGGAGACGATTTCGATCGCGTCGGCAACAACGTCGTCATTAGTGTCCGCTTCCTGCTGAGTGTCTCGTTTACTCCACACGACCGCTGCACCGATAGCTATCACCGTAACTAGAACAAAGCGTACTTTGTAGCTCACCGTAAACTCCTTCACGCGTGTGTGACTGCTCGTTGGTTAAGCGACACAAGGTGCGCATTATCATCGATTCCCGTCCAAGCCGCAAGGCGGTAGCCACCAGCCAGTCACTCCCCCACCGGACCGGGGCCAGCCAGCCCGGCACGCCAGGTCATCACGGCTTCGTCCACTGATCCAGCCAAGCCAGGACGGTCTCGTGCCACTGGATGCTGTTGGCGGGTTTGAGCACCCAGTGGTTTTCGTCCGGGAAGTAGAGCAGCTTGCTGGGGATTCCTCGGCGCTGGAGAGCGGTGAAGGTGGCGAGCCCCTGGGTGTCGACAACGCGGTAATCCCGGGCACTGTGGATAACCAGCATGGGGGTCTTCCAGTTGCACACGAAGTTGACCGGGTTGTGCTCCTCGTAACTGGCGGGGTCATCCCAGGGCGTGCCGCGCTGCTCCCACTCGGGAAACCAGAGCTCCTCCGTCTCGTAGTAGGCCATGCGGCCATCGAGGTTGCCGTCGTGGTTGACCAGGCAGCGGAAGCGGTCGGGCCACTGGCCGGCGATCCAGTTGACCATGTAACCACCGTAGGAGGCCCCCAGGCCGGCCACGCGGTCACCGTCCATCCAGGGGTAGCGCTCTAGCGCAGCAGCCAGCCCCTTCTGCAGATCGACCAGCGGCTTGCCTCCCCAGTCGCCGCCGATGGAGTCGGTGAACGCCTGGCCGTACCCGGTGGAGCCGTGGAAGTCGACCATGATCGCCGCGTAGCCCGCCCCGGCGTAGACCTGCGGGTTCCAGCGGTAGTGGAAGTCGCTGCCGAAGGAGCCCTGCGGGCCACCATGAATGAGAAACGCAACCGGGTACTGCCTGGAAGCGTCGAAATCCGCCGGCTTGACCACCCAGGCATGGACCTGCTCGTCATTCCAGCCGGCGAACGAGAACTGCTCCGCCTCGCCCATTCGGGTGGTCGCGACCCGCTCGGCATTCACCCTGGTGATGCTCTGGACGTCGGAGCCATCGGTCTTGACTGAGTGGAGTTCGACCGGGCTGCGGTGGTGACACAGGCAATACATCAGGCGATCGCCGGCAACCGCCGGCGAAGTGGCCTTGCCCTGCTCAACCACGGTTCGCGCCTGGCCGGTTGCGGTGTCCACCGCGAAGAGGGAGTGCTGGCCGAGATTGTCAGCCGTACAGTAGATCGTGCGGCCATCGGCCGACCAGACGAGGTCGCCGGGCGACCGGTCCCATTCTTCGGTGAGCACGCGCTTGTCACCGTCAGGCCACGGCTGGAGCACGATGCGGAAACGGTCGGCTTCGTAGCCGGGCCGGCTCATGGCCAGGTAAGCCAGCGTCCGGCCGTCAGGCGCGAAGACGGGGTTGGTGATCCAGGCTTGATTGCCCTGGGTCAGGCAGCGCGGGGCGGCCGATCCGTCTGCCGGGGCGCAGTACAGATCGTATTGTGTGGACCAGGCTTCCTGGTGCCCCACGTCCCGCGTACAGAAGATGACGGACCCGCCATCAGGAGTGAAGGTGATCTCCTCGGCACCGCCAAAGGGCTTGCAGGGCGAATCGGCGTCCATGGCCGGCATCAGGTCCACACAGTCACCGCCGCCGGCCGGTCTCACAAAAACATGGGATCGCCGGCCGTCCTTCCAGGTATCCCAGTGACGGACGAACAACCGCTCGTGAAGCTGACCTGTAGCCTTGTTCTTCTCCTTCTGGTCCAGACGCTCTTTCGTTTCGGCCGGCGTGGAGCCGGGAAAGACGTCCATCGTGACCGCGATGTGCTCGCCGCCGGGCGAAATCACCAGGTTGCCAACGTCGAGAGGCTCATCCGTCATCTGTTCCGCCTCGCCGCCGTCGATCGGGATGCGCCAGACCTGCATCGAACCGCAGCGGGCTGAGAGGAACCAGATGGTCCGTCCGTCGGGAGCCCAGCGCGGATGCGTGCTGCCGGCAGAATGCGAGGTCAGGCGCCGCAGACCGGTGCCGTCTACCCGCACGAGCCAGAGGTCGGACCGGCCCTTGTTCTCAACCAGGTCGAACGCCTTGCGGTCGAATACGATCCACTTGCCGTCCGGCGAAACCTGCGGATCGCTGATACGCTCCATGGCCCAAAGATCGTGGACGGTAAAGGCGTGCGTCTCCATGTCAGTTAGCTCCCTATATGCACGTGACAATCATTACCCAGTTTGACACGATACGGCGCCAGCGACGTCGTGGCAGTTCCGGCACGTCGAGGTCGCAGTTAGGCCGAGCCCGCCATTTGTAGCGCAGGCTGCATTTAGTAGCGCAGGCTTCCGACTCGTGCTTGCGTTACTGCGGACGCAAGCGAGGCGCCGTTGCGCTCGTCTGCTGGTGTAGTGCCTCAGAGTTTTCGGCGTCTTCGATCAACGCTCACGGGCTGCGTCATCGGTCTTCGAACGTCTGCGCGAACTGAAGTTCGCGGCCCGTTACGATCCCGCATTCTTGAAGCACTACACTAGTCGCCGGACAGATACCACCTGGCCCCGGCCTCAATCGTGGGCGGATTGTCTTTCAGCCTGGCTGCCAACTGATCGGCGTCGAGGGCAGCCAGGGGGCTGATTTCCAGCGTGCAGTCTGGCTCGCCGTCAGTGGCCCGCGGAATGCTCACGCCGCTCGCCGCCAGCCAGGTGGCCGCCCGGCGAACGAGGTCCCGGCGGGCGGTGGCCGGGCTGTCCACGCCGTCGGCGTTCTTGACCGGACTGAACACCTCGCTGCGCCGTGACTCCAGAAGTAGCGGGTTGTCTGCCAGCGGAAGGGCGTCGAAGATGAACATCTCGAACTTCACCGCGTTGGGGCCGTCCGGTGTGACCTGCCTGCCCGAGGTCGCGTCGATATAGGGCACCGCCTTCCTGGCCCGATGCCAGGGCATCGACTTGCCCCCGCCTGACGAATCGGGCCGGGTGATCTGCTCCACGAACGTACGGCTGAGCGCGTGAATGGCGATGTTGGCAGCATCGTAGGTTCGCGACCCGTCGGCGTTGCGGGCGGTGGCCAGCGTTTCCGGCAAGTCGGAGTACTCGATAACCTTAAGCTGGCCGCCCGCCAGGGCGAAGACTCCCACCCGCTCGGTGTCGGAGGCTTTACCGATGACCAGGCTGGACATTTGCGAGCCAGTCCGCTGGTGCATCCCGACGAACAGCGGGTCGACCGGCGTTACCAGGGGGTTGTCCACCTGAAAGTAGCTGACGACCTCGACGCCGCGGTCGGCCAGGTCGGCCAGGGCACCGCTGCTGGCCAGAGCGCGGATGCTGCCGCCGTGGCCGTCCGGCGACATGGCCAGGCGGTCTTTCTCCGCCAGCAGAATGCGGCCTCGTGGGTCGACCGCGGGCATCACTCCTTGCTGGAAGAAGAAGACGTTGCCAGCCTCGAGCCCGAAGTAGCTCTGAGCTGCGAAATAGTCGCGCGTGGCTGCGTCGGTAGCGGGCGAGGTCATGATGTACCAGGGCACCGGCTTGCCGAACCGTTGCTCCGTCGCGATGAGCGACTCAGCGAACAGCTTGAAGAGCGGTTTGTCCTGAATCGGCGAGATACGGAAGGTGCCCTTGGGACCGTCGAAGCCGAGCCTGGTCCCCTGTCCGCCAGCCACGACCATGGCGGCCACTTTGCCTTCCGCCACTAGCGTCTCACCGAGTTGCCGGGCCTCGGCGTGGGCTGGTGTGCCCGGCTCCGCTGCCACACAGCTAGGAGGCGAGAGCTCTCCGAGTGTCGCGCCCGAATCCGGATCGCTCACGTGCGAGGCGACCAGATCCGCCACCAACGCCAGGTCAACCTGCTCGATGTCCGCCAGCAGTGCCCCGCGGGCGGGATCGTCGAGTTCATCCCAGAATGCAAGCAGGTGCTGCTGCCCGAACCGTTCGAGTCGGCTGCGAATCTCGGTCACGTCCATCAAAGCTCCCCTATCAGTATCAACAACGACTGCGACGGATCATCGCGGCGGCAGTCGGGTCAACCCCTCCGTCCACGCGAGCCGATGGTATATAGAGGGCAGCCGCCCACTGTCAAACGCGATCGGGATGAACAGCATCATGGACGCTGTGGGCATTGACGGGCACGACCCGAATCTGACTCGACGCGACTTTCTGGCCCGAGGCTCCGCAGCCACGGTTGGGGCGGCGCTGGGCACATCGCTCTGGCCGGCGGGGGCGCGGGCCGGCGTCGGCGCCGGGGACGAGGCGACAGTCATCCGCGTTCGCGACGAGAATGTGGTCATTGGCCGGCGGGTGCACAAGCCCGTGCTGGCTGAGATGCTGGATAAAGGTCTGATCGCCGTAACCGGCAAGCCAGACGTCACGGCGGCCTGGCGGTCGCTGCTCAAACCTGACGATGTTGTCGCTTTGAAGTTTAATCAGTCTGGGGCCGAGGGCTTGGGCACGACGGTACCGATGGCCGAGGTGCTGGTCAGGTCGCTGACCGAGGCCGGCTTTCCGGCCTCCCAACTTGTCCAGCTGGAGGTCCCACCGGCCGCCTACGGAGAGCTCGGCACCTCGCGGCCCAGCCTGTCGTGGGATCGCGAGGAAACCTCATTCGGGAGCGGTAGCGATCAGTTGTCGGCGGTGCTCCGGCAGGTGACCGCCATCATCAACGTGCCCTTCATGAAAAACCACAACATCGCTGGCGTTACCTGCTGCCTTAAGAACCTCTCCCACGCCCTGGTCAAGCATCCGGCACGTTTTCATGCGAATCACTGTAGTCCGTTTATCGCGGACATCGTCGCCCTGCCTCAGATTCGCGACAAACTGCGGCTTCACATCGTCAACGGACTGCGGACTGTGTTCGAGGGAGGCCCCGAGGCAACCGAGGAATACACGGTCCCCGCCTGTTTGCTGCTGCTTGGCACCGACCCGGTCGCTGTTGATACGCTGGCCGTCGAGGAATTGAACCAGCAACGTCAGGACCATGGCTTGTCCAGAATCGAGGCGCGCGATGGTAAACTAGGGTATCTCGCAGCAGCCGGCGCGCACGGGCTGGGATGTGCCGACCTTTATTCGATCGGCGTCAAGAAGATCCAGGATTGAATGAATCGGAACCTGCGACGCACGATCGGTACTTGGTCTGCGGCCAAGAGACATGACAGCCTATGCTACGAGAAGTGTTAGTTGACAGCGGGCCGAAGCTGTGGTAGTCTGCTAGTAGTGGTGAAGTGGTTATTGGGCAGTGGTGGAGTTGTATACTGATCATAGGTTGTGGTTTATACTCCGATATAGATAGCTCAAGCAGTTAATCGCTCTTTTTCGCGTTCATACCAGACCACCCCCCTCACCCACAAAACCACACCGACAATTAGGTCTTGCGCGAGTTTGCACGACGCGGGTGTCGTTGCGCTGACCCCGGAGCGGCGTGGCGCTGCTGCGTAGGCCAGATTCGCGAAGAGCCCCCCAGGTGGCCGCTCTAAGGCGTGGCGCTTGGTGGGCGAACCCGCTGTGCCCGGCGACCGCGCCGGCGCACGGAGGGTCTTGTTGGTGTGCCTGTGGGATTTCGGAAACGTTTTCCGGACGCAGGCTTGGACCGCAACTGCGGATGAGATGCAGGAGTTCGACACGGCCCGAAACCCGAGGCTGGTGACCAGCCATCCGGGTTGAACTAATGCTCGAATACTCTAATCCGTAGTGAGCTTCGGATCCATGCACGGTTGCAGTCCGATGGGAATTGGTTGTGCTCGCAGAGCACAGGAGGAGCGTGTTATGACTGTGAAACGGAAAAGGGCATTTACTCTGATTGAGCTGCTGGTGGTCGTGGCCATCATCGCTCTGCTGATCTCTATTCTGCTGCCGAGCTTGTCTCGGGCACGTGAGATGAGCAAGCGTCTGGTCTGTGCAGCCAATCTCAAGGGCCTGGGCACCTCGTTCAAGATCTACGCGAACGAGAACGTCGAACAGTGGCCGGTCCCGGCATTTGACGAGACGCGGATCGGTGATGAAGGGATTCAGTACACCGACCAGTTCCAGCCTGGCGCCGACCTCGAGCGGTTCGAGTGGTCGCTGCCGGCGGACGCCGGCGATGACGGTGATCCAACCGAGGCGCTGTCCACGACGCGTGCGTTCTGGATGCTCATCCGGTCGGGCGAGGTGACGGTCAAGCAGTACATCTGCCCGAGCAGCGACGACGTCCCGGATGACACGAACGAGATCGAGCGTTACTACGACTTCAAGTCGTTGGGCCGGGTCAGCTACGGCTACCAGGTCCCGTTCGGCCCGGGCGACACCCGTCCGAGCGAGAACGCCGATACCCGGATGGCGATGGCCGCCGACAAGGGCCCGTACCCGGGTG
>JANQGB010001409.1 GCA_028277545.1 Phycisphaerae bacterium
GAGTGGCCTGCGAGTCGATGGCGATCTCGAGTTGGCCAAGCCGTACCGCGCCGGAGGACGGGTCGAACGCGGGGTCGATGGCCAGATTAGCTGAGCCCAGGCCGCCGACAAACGGCGCAGACGTGGGCACGAATACCGCACGTTGATCATCCACCAGCTTGCCGGAGGTGTTCAACCCGCCGAGGAGTCGCGTGCCGGTCCAACGGGCGGCCGCGCCAACAATGGGATTGTCGATCATGTACGCGGTCGCCGTGATCGCGTCCGAGGCGCTGCCGCTGATCTGAACGTCATGCCCCAACGTCGCGATCACACGGGCGTCGTCGTCGGCCGGCACACCCCACAGATGCACCACGATCGACCGGCCTGGCAACACCAGCAGTTCCGGGTTAGTGTTGTCCAGCGGGCCACCCTGCACGCCGCTGGACGTATCTCCCAAGTCCAGAAACAGCACCACACCGTGTGCCCTGCCTGCGATCAGGACCAGTGCTAGGAGTGCGGGCAGCATAAACCTGGCATGCATTGTGAGTGCTCCTCGTTGTTGACTGTGTTAGCCACCGTGACTTGTGAGGACAACGCGGCTGGTGGGCGAAGCCTCGCTGCGGTGGCGCTATCTATGAACGCAACCCTTCAGGCGGGTATACGTGGCGTCTGCGATCGCAGATTTCGTTTTCTTCGACTCTGGCGCCTTTTCACCGGTGACGCCGGAGACCCCCGGCGTGAATCTCGCTGCGCATGAGTCAGAAGGGGAGGGGGCGGGCCGCGAGAGAGCCTCCGCCTACACGAGGCTGCGGAGCCCTGCCGCCACGCGCGTTGCTTGGCTATTGGCAGCACGGCCAGGCCGCCGGGCGGCAAATGGAATGGTACGTCCCTCGGACACTGAGATGCCTGAGCCAGTTGGGTGCCGGTCCCCACCGGCCACTACCGCATTGCTAAAGAGGTGCCGGCGCGGGAAGCAGAGATCCGGCGTGGCCTGAGTCGCGTAATTCCCAGCGTAGGGAGGGCCTTTGGGGTCTGTCAGCATCATGCGCCTGTATTCCACCGTGACTGACGCAGCGAGCGTCCTGGCGGCCGCTCGTTGCAGCAGGGCACTGCCACACGATGGCCGATTGGGCGTGGCGCGGGAACGCCTCTACAATACGCCGCAGGCTGAAGGGCTCCGTATGACAGCTACCGATGAGACTCTCCTGGCCCGCGCGGGCGAAGGGGATCGCGCGGCCTTCGCGGCGTTCTACGACCGACACGCCGCCCGCGCCCTCGGCCTGTTAGTAAAACTGCTGTGCGATCGTGCGGCGGCCGAAGATGTTCTGCAGGAGACCTTCCTGCAGGTCTGGTCCAGAGCCGCGCAATTCGACATGTCCAGGGGTAGTCCCCTGGTCTGGTTGCTGATGATTGCCCGCTCGCGCGCCGCTGACTATCGTCGCCGTCGGACGGTTCCCCAGGGAGTGATTCCCGACAGCACGACGGCGGAGGTCGAGTCGCCCCATGGAGCCGTGGAGCGTTCGGAGCTACGCAGTCGTACGCACGGCGCGCTGGAGTCCCTGCCCAGCGATCAGCGCATCGCCATTCGCCTGGCTTTCTACGAGGGTCTTACGCACGTCGAGATAGCACAGAAGCAGGAACTGGCGCTCGGCACCGTCAAGACCCGCATTCGCCTGGGTATGCGGCGCCTTCGGGAATTGCTCGGCACCAGGTACAGGATCGAGAATCGATGAGTTCGGAACATCCCATCGGCGAGCCGGAGGAACTGGCGGCGTTGTATCTCGCTGGTGCGATGACGCTAGACGAAGTCGCGCGGTTTGAGGAGCACCTCGCCGCGGGCTGCGAGCGCTGCGCCGCGGAGACCTGCGCACTCGACCAGACTGCCGCGGCGCTGTTGTGCACCGTCGACGAAGTTCTTCCGAATCCACTGCTCCGGCAGCAACTGCTGTCGCAGGTCGATGAGCCGGACGAGACCAATCCCCAGGTGTGGAAGCGCTGGCAGGCGGGTCCGGCGCCGGGAGCCCTGTTCATACGCCGTGCCGACGAGGGGGAGTGGCAGGAGACCGGAGTCGCCGGTGTTCGCGTTCGCGACCTGTTCGTCGACCGAGCCGCCGATCAGGTCACCATGCTCGTGCGCATGGCGCCTGGTTCGTCCTATCCTTCGCACGTGCACGGTGGCCCGGAGGAGTGCCTGGTACTGGAAGGGGACCTGCGCGTGGGGGCTGACGTGCTACACGCCGGTGATTACCAGCGCGCCGCCCCGGGCAGTCAACACCCCGCCCAAAGCACCGAGCGCGGTTGCCTGCTGCTTATCGTCTCGTCACTGTCAGATGAGTTGAACTGACCTGGGTGCGCACACGATCAGCAGCGCCTCGCCACAGCGGAGGCGTACAAACAGGCATCGCACTTCTCGCGACCTCTCTTGCGGGGCCATCAGCGTCGTCGTCTCGTGTGCCACGCTGCCAACACCAAGCCACCGCAGGTCAGTAGACCAGCGGACTGTGGCTCGGGAATCGCCGTCAGGGAGAAGAAGTCGACCGCAAACATCCCGTCTTCAGCATCGGTGATTCCTGTGAAGTCGGGCGAGAACGACGTGGCCAGTCCGACCACGCTGTCAACTAACGCTGCACTGAGAAAGGTGGGATCTACGGAGATCGTGACCCAGCCTGTCTCCAAGGATCCCTGGCTGATCGGGAAGAACTGGTCGGTCAGCTCGAGCATTCCGGCGGCACCGTTGTCCACCAGGGCGATCGAGTTGATGGGCGCGCCGAGGAAATCGGCGGGCCCGACGAGGGCTGCAAAGTCCGCCGTCAGTGTTCCCCCGGTCAGGGTGGCGGGTAGGCTGCCGAACTCAAACACGTTGACGCCTGTGGCGAAGTCGGGCGCCAGGGCCAGTCCGCCGGTGGCCTCGTCGAATCCGTCCGGGTCGATGTCGAAGTTGATAGAGATGGGCAGGGGAGCCTCCAGCAGGCCGCCGTCCGGTATGTCCACGCCGAAACCGTCATTGTCTCCGATCCACGCTGTCACCACCTGGCCTGACGCCGCGCCGCACGCCCAGGCTACTACCGCGGTGACCATGGTCATTCGACGTCCACAACTCATCGTGTCATCCTCCACAACACCTGGACCGCACCGTCATTGATTGCAGTAGATGGTGCCCGGACCGTCGGGGCAGCCGTCGCCGTCGGTATCCGCCCCGGCGCTTACCGTGCCGAACAGCGGGTTGGCCACCGGACTCCACCACCCGACGCGGGCCTTGGGCAGGTACACGCGGTTGCCGTTGGCGTTCACGTTCACCGTGCCGAGCCGGTTCTTGTACACGGTCACCCAGTCGCTGTTGCCGTTGACCGTGACCGTCCCCCAGTTGTCATAAACGCGAATATCGTCGCTGTTGGCGTCGATAGTCATTACGCCCTCGCAGAGATCATCGACGTAGATGTCGTCGCCGTTCCCGTTGACGTCTATCGTTCCAAGGCTGCGCTTGATCATCACGTTGTCAGTGTTGCCGTTGACAATGATGTGCCCGCTGGAAGTGTTCAGCTTGATGAGAATCTCGTCGGCATTACCGTTTATTGTGATCGTGCCGTCGTTTCTCTGGATGATGATCGTGTCGTCGTTTGAATCAATGGTCAGGGAGCCCGTATTCTGATCCAGCAGGAGGGTGTCGTCGTTCTTCTTGATGCGCATGGTCCCCGCGTTGATCTTGACGATAATTGTGTCGCTGTTCTGGTCGACGGTCATGGAGTTAGGCCCGTTGATCAGTCCAACCATCAGTACGCCGGCGTTGTCGCTTACGGTAAGCGCGCCGTCCCCTTTGATTTCCGCGTGATTGCAGTTAGGCGAGTAGCTGGTGTGGAACGTCGCCGGAGAAGTGATGTCCTGGCAGAGCGGGACAACGCCTGCCGCGGAAATCTTGTCATAGGCCCAGGCGGCAATCGCGGCCACAGCAGCGACCGCTGCGATGATGCCAGCGATCAGCGCGGCCAGTTCGATGCCCGTTACTCGGTCCTCACCGGGCGCCTCCATGGCGCCGGTCACGAACGAAAGCGCATCGGGCAGCCCGGAGATTTTCGAACGCACCGAGACGGCGGTGACACTGTCCGACGTCTCGTACGTGGTGGCCAATCCCGACGTCTTCAGGCTTCCGTCGGAAGCGGCGATCGCATCAAGCACGTCCACGCCGCCGGCACCGGAGGCTACGAAGACATGCTGGCCAAAGAACGCTATATCCCCCGGCGTGCCCGTGGTCGCAGTTGTC
>JANQGB010001429.1 GCA_028277545.1 Phycisphaerae bacterium
TGGAAGATGTCGAAGCCGCCGCCGCCGAAGCCGATCTTCCAGGTCTCGGCGGTATCGAAGTGAATGTCCCCGGCCGCCGAAACTCCGTTGTTCGGCGGATAGTAACCATGGGCCAGTGTGCCGTTGGCACCGTCAAAGGCGTGGCCGCCGAAACGAATGTCGCCTGAGAGCTGTGCGGCATTGAAGTCCTCGCCCAAGTCGGCCACCTCCGTGAAGGTCAGGTTGGCCGAGATAGACGACCAGGCGTTGAGGGCCGCCTCGATCTGAGCCTTCCAGCCGCCGGGCATGAAATCGCTCAACGCGCTTATCGTTCCGGACCCGCCGCTGGGCGTCTCATCGTAGGCGACACCGGTGGCCATGAAACTGTACGTGATGGTTACCGGACCACCGCCGGATCCCCAGTCGCCCGGAGTGGTTGGCCCCAGCACGTAGGCCTGGGCCGGCGCCGCCAGCAGGAGTATGAGCAGCGCGATCCAGTGCCAGGCTTGCCGGCCACCACGCCGCTGCGACTCGGGCCGTGGGCCTATAACGGATCCTTGACTAACCTGGTGATTTGATGGAGCCATCTCGCTTATCGAATCGTCCGGTAGACGGCTGGGCTTTAGTTGGCCGGTAACGCCGGCGTCTATCTGCTGTCTATGCGGTGTCACTCTGAATCTCAGTGTCTCGAGCTGCGCTAGCTCCGTAACGAGTCCCCCCGGACACCAGCCCCGGCCAGGTACATTTGCACGGCGATATTATCGCGCCCCCCCAACAAGGTGACCGCCCGCTGCCGTGCTTTTGGGGCGGTTCCGCAGCCTGGCGTGGAGTCGTCCACGGCAACGCCCGATACATCCACTGTAAGGGGCGACGGAAGCAACTCGGACCAACGCAGCGCCGCCGGGTGTCCGGCGGACGGCAGGAACATACGCACGCACCCGCGGCTCAAACTGGATGAACTCACCGCTGCCGACATCGTTATCGCCCCGACGGCGTGCTGAAGAAAGTGGCGGAGCGTGTCACTACCGCATCCACGGTTCTGCGCCGGCCCGGTGGGTGTCCGGCGCGAAGGGCACTCTGTTGGCAGTGGCTGCGCTGGTCATTGCCTGGCAACACACCTTCGCCGAGATGTGGCTGCGGTGGTTCCCCGCCTGGACGCTGCCCGACCTCTCGCTCACCACACGATTACTGGAAGGCGACTCGTACTATACGCACGGGCCGCTGGTACTGTTGGCCAGCCTGGTCATAGCCGTCGTGATCTACAAGGTTACCGGCGTGCCGGTCGAACGGTCCCGCGGCGCCACGGCTTTAGGCTGGGCGCTGCTGGCGACGTCGCTGATCATGCACCTGCTGAGCGTCCACGCCCGCGTAACGTTCGTCTCGGGCTTCTCACTGATAGGTGTACTGCTCGGTCTGCTGCTGTGCTGGGGAGGGCGGCCCCTGCTGCGTGCCTACCTGCCTGCGGTGGCAACGCTCGTCTTCATGGTTCCGCTACCGATGGTCTGGATAGCCGACCTTAACCTGGCTCTGAAGCTCCGGGCCGGCTGGGCGGCGCTGTGGGTGACCAACGAACTGCTGCGCGTGCCGGCGGTCATGGACGGCAGCTACCTACACCTGCTGCCCGAGGCGGGCGGCGGCTTGAAGACTCTGGTGTTAGGCAACGTCTGCGGCGGCGTGCGCAGCCTGATCTCCCTGATGTGGTTCGGTTCGCTGTTCGTTCTGACCAGCAAGGTCAAGGGCTGGTGGCGTTACTCGTTCCTGGTCCTGTCGATCCCTATAGCGCTGGGCTGCAACGTGCTGAGGGTCACGGCGCTAACCGCGGTTGCCCACCACCTCGGGCTTGCCGCCGTCGATGAGGCCGGCTGGTTCCACGGCTTCACGGGTGTGCTGGCGTTCGTGGTCGCGATAGCCATGTTCTTCGTTCTGGAGTGCGTGCTCGTACGAGTCGGCCGGGTGCGCGGCAGGCGGCGCCAGGTCGGTCCGGTGACTGGCAGAGCCCGGTCTCGGCCACGCTGCACCAATCCGGCGGCTTCGCGCCTGCCCGCCGTTCGACCGTCCACGGTCGTCGCCCTGGCGCTTGCGGCGCTGCTCAGCGTGTGGTGGG
>JANQGB010001445.1 GCA_028277545.1 Phycisphaerae bacterium
CCGGGACTTCCGCGCTGGCCGTGTGGATCGAAAGTGGCTCGTGCGGGGCGGCACCTGCCCGGCCCGGCGAGCCAACGCCGGGCTGGTGTCTACGCTGGCGATCTTCCCGATACTGGTCGTGATTCACTGACCCGCTACCCCGGCGTTGGCTCGCCGGGCCGGGCAGTTGCCGCCCCGCACGAGCCACTTTCGATCCACACGGCCAGCGCGGAAGTCCCGGTGGGGGGTTGCACGGACAGGCCGGGGCTCTTAGATTTGGCGCAGTTCTTCGCCGCGGCCCGGGCACCTGCCGGGCCCCGCGGACTGGATGCGGCGCTTGGGAGCTGGCGCGCTCTCACCGCCGGGTTGATATGTTGCTCCGGAAAGGACCGATGCGATGGCCATTTTTGGCGAACTCTTTGGTGGCTTGTTCATTCAGATTCTTCTCTCACTGCTGACCGGCGTGCTGGGCGGCTTCTTCGGCGGCGCGTAGACGCGCGATGGTGTGTCGCAGGTGAGTAGACTGCGGGATTCGGCCTCCACACGCTAATCAGGATGCCATGGCCGCCCCGGCCCACCGGGACGCGGCCATGAGCGATCCTGCACTCCAGATTATCCTATTGTCAGGAACGGCTGCGCAACGATGCGTCCCCGCCCTTACCGCGTCGCCGTTGCGATCTGATCACTCAGCGTAGCGTTGTCCCCAGGTCCATCGAACCGTAGGACATTGACCTGATCGCCCAGCGGGCGCCACACCTCTGCGGGCGTCGGCCCGAACAGGGCAACTGTCCGAACGCCGAGAGCGGCGGCGAGGTGAGTCATGCCGGCATCGTTGCCGATGTAGGCGTCTGCGCCGCCGATCAATGCGGCGGCCTCCGGCAGAGATTCCTCGAAGATCACCGGGGCGGTTCGGGTGAGTCGGTCGACAAGAGTCTGGCCGTGCCACTCCATCTCGGTGGGGCCTATCATCCATACGAACGCATGGCCCTGGCAGCAGAGGTCCTGCGCCGCACTCTCCAGCACCTCGAGCGGACAGCACTTGGCTCGCCCGCCACTGCCAGGGTGACAGATTACCAGCGGGCCTGACTGCCCTCCGGCCAACCGCCGGAGGCTGTCGCGGGCAGCCCGCACCTCTGCCGCAGTGCTGTCGAGAAGCTGACCGGATGACTTCCTCAGGCGTAGTCCAAGAGTGCCCAGTGTCTGGAACCACTGTTGGGTGATGTGAACGGCGGGTCCGTTGTGCCGCGGGGCAGGATCCACCGGCAACACGGGTGCCGAAATATGCTCGTGCAACCTGCGTGTCACCGGAGCGTCGGCGTTCGCCAGGAAGCTGATCACCAGGTCGTAAGCGCTGAACTTGCCGATCACCTCGGCTGGAATCGCTGCTTCACCGAAGAAACAGAGCAGGCCCAGAGCGTCCGGATCGATAGCACGGTCCACCGCCTTGCTTCCGGTTGCGAAGCGTGCTATCGGCGATCGGGCTGACAGGGTGATCTGACTGCCGGGGAAGCTCTGACGCACGGCGGCGCAGACGTGCAGCGTCAGCACGCAATCTCCCAGGGCGCCGCCATGCAGCACGAGGCACTCCTTGACGCCGGAAGTGTCCATTAAGATCAGGTCGCCGTCCTGGTCCACGCAGCTCACTCCGCCTCGACGATCTGGTCGATCCATCCCCCACCGATGACGGCATCGGCTTCGTAAAAGACGGCCGCCTGGCCTGGCGTGATGGCCGACTGCGGTTCGTCGAACCTGACCTCGGCGGAGTCGTGCCGGATGTCGATGCTGGCCGAGGCGGCCTGGTGCTGGTAGCGGATCTGCACGTTGGCACGAAACGTTCCTTGTGGAGGGTCGTGCAGAAAATTCAGCTTACGTGCGACGAAGGTTCTGTGCATAATCGCCTCGCGAGGACCGACTGTCACTGTGTTGTCCATCACGTTCAACCGGGAGACATATACTGGATGCCCGGCGGCGATGCCCAGGCCCCGTCGCTGACCGACGGTGAAGTTCGGAATACCGTCGTGCCGACCGAGAACCTTGCCTTCCCGGTCGACCACGTTGCCGGGGTGGAAGGCCTCCGGACGCCGCTCGCGGACCAACCGGGCGTAGTCGCGATCGGGAACGAAGCAGATCTCGACGGAGTCCGGCTTGTCGCAGACCGGCAGGCCAAATCGGGCGGCCTCGGCACGCACCCTATCCTTGGTCATCTCGCCGATCGGCAGCAGAAGCCGAGGCAGAACATTCCGGTCGATGCCGAAAAGCACGTAGGATTGGTCCTTGCCTGAATCCGCGCCTCTGCACAGCCGGCGGTGATCGCCGCGTGTTTCCAGGCGGGCGTAGTGGCCGGTCGCGAAGAACTCGGCGCCAACCGCGTCGGCATACTCCAGGATCTTGCCGAATTTGAGCCTGTTGTTGCAGACCACGCAGGGGTTAGGCGTCCGTCCGGCCTGGTACTCGTCAACGAAGTAGTCGATTATCCGATCGAAGTCGTCCTTGAAATTGAGGGCATAGAACGGTATGCCCAGTATGCCGGCTACAAAGCGGGCGTCCGCCGCGTCGGAAGCGCCGCAGCAGCCCTGGTGGGCTCTCTCGCCAGCCGGTACCGGTGGTTGCGGTTCGGCTGCCCCGACGCGCATGAACAGGCCGACCACGTCGTAGCCCTGCTCGCGAAGCAGGCACGCTGCCACGCTGGAATCGACGCCGCCGCTCATGGCGACCACTGCCTTGGGCAAAGTCATATAACCTCCGGTCAGATTAGACCGAAAACGCGCGTCGTCAGTGTCCGCGCAGGGCGTTAAATACGTAGGCCCGAGAACCGCGCCGCGCCCGGCACCAGCGCCGGTGCTCGCTCTGCATCCACCGGCGGCACACAGTAATAGGACGCAGGAGCGGTCAACTCTGCCGGCCTGAGGGATTCTAGCGGAAAGGTGCGTCGTCTTACACGCTTCCACGCCGTGTGTGGGATGTTTGCCCGATTGACTTGATTCCGGGCGCGGGATAGGATCGTGTAACCAAGCAGCTCCAACCAAGCCATTCAAGATTGGCCTGTGATCTGGCAACGTGACGCAATGGGAAGGAAGAAGTGCCCACGCTGTTTGTATTAAGAGGGGCCGACAAGGGTCGGACGTTCGAGACGCCGCGCGAGCCGGCCGTCCTGGGCAGACAGTCTGACCAGATTCCTCTGACCGATAACTCGGTGTCGCGACGCCACGCAGAGATACGCCCGATCAATGGCGACTGGCTTCTTACCGACCTGGAGAGTTCGAACGGAACGTACCTGAACGGCGTCCGTATTGACCAGGCTGCCAGTCTGAACGACGGTGATCAGATCAAGTTGGGGGGCACGCTGCTGGTATTCGCCGGCGAGCCTCCGGCCGGACACTTCAGTGGGCTGACCAGTACGCGAGGCCTGGTTCAGGTCGACCGTAGCGGGTCGATGATGGATTCGTCCATCCTGTCGGCAGTACCGGGCAACGATGACAGCCTGATACTGGCTGCTCCCGAGACGGCCGAGGCGGTGCACGCCTGGAAGGTGATGTACCAGTTGGCGGAACTGATCGGGGCAGGCCTGCCGGCGGATCAGTTTCTTGAACGGGTCACCGACGTGCTGACCGACCACCTGGTTTCGGACCGGGCCTTCGTTCTGATGCGCGACGAAGAAACCGGCGAACTGTCCCCGCGAGTGGTGCGTTATCGCGGTAAGTCCGCGGTGCAGCCGGAGAAGATCACCGCCTCCCAGACCATCATCCACCACGTCCAGGAGACCAAGGAGGGCGTCCTGTGTGCCAACGCCATGGCCGATCACCGGTTCTCCGAGAACAACATGGAGGACAGCATTCATCGGCTGGGGTTGCGCAGCGTGATTTGCGTGCCGGTGGTAGCCCACGAGGAAGTGCACGGTGTGATCCACCTCGACTGTTCGATGTCGCACCACACTTACACCAACGAGCAACTGCGGCTGGCAACCGCCATCGGGCGAATGACAGGGATGGCCATCGAGAACTCACGCCTGATTGACTCGCGGATGCAGCACGAACGACTGGCGGCCGTTGGTGAAACGGTGGCCCACCTGTCGCACTTCATTCGCAATATCCTGCAGGGGCTGCGCGGCGGGGCGGAGGTCCTCGAAATCGGTCTCAAACGCGAAGCACTGGCAACGGTGGCCTCGGGTTGGCCACTTATTCAGCACAACCTCGACCGCATCTACCAGCTTACCAGCAACATGCTCACTTTCAGCAAGGAGCGCCAGCCGGCCATCACGCTGGGGCAGTTGAACCGTGCCGTCGAGGACGCGGTGCAATTATGCCAGCGATGTGCGGACGAGAAGGGCGTCATGCTGCTGACCGACTTGGCGGACGATATCCCTGCTGTGCCGTTGGATATGGAGGGTATGACCCAGGTGGCGTCCAACGTCCTGGGCAACGCGATCGACGCCGCGCCCGAGACCGGCGGACGGGTCAACGTGCGCACCGCCTACGATCCCGAGGCCAGCCAGGTCGGCATGTTCATCAGCGACAATGGACCGGGCATCCCCGCTGATGAGATCGAGTTCATCTTCGACGCGTTTCACTCGACCAAGGGCCACGGCGGGACCGGGCTCGGGTTGGCGGCTGCCCGCAAGATCGTCAACGAACTCGGTGGCGAGATCGAAGTCGAGTCGGCCTCCGAGGAGGGGACCGTTTTTCACATCTACCTGCCGCTCGACTCCATCGAACTGGCTGACAGCGACAAAACGCACGGCCCGGCACGCTGACCTTTTCCTGCCTGATACGCCCTCACGCACACCCTCTCCCAGCGCAGAATCTACGCTAGCAGCAGTGGGGCGACTTTGCCGCCCGGTATCCCTGCTCGGATTGATTTTCGGGCGTCGTGGCTTTACCTTGACGGTTCTGCGACAGCTTGTGAATTGACCGTATTGTGAGGAGCCGACATGAGTACGACTACCGACCCCGCCGCCTCGGCCATCGCCCCGTGTGACCCCGACGTCTACAAGATCATCACCGCCGAGGAGCAGCGGCAACACTACACCCTGGAGCTTATCGCCTCGGAGAACCATGTTTCGCCGGCGGTACGCGAGGCCGTCGGCAGCGTGTTCACCAACAAGTACGCCGAAGGCTATCCAGGCCGGCGGTATTACGGTGGATGCGACAACATGGACTCGGTCGAGGACCTGGCTCGCCAGCGGGCCAAGCAACTCTTCGGGGCCGACCACGCCAACGTGCAGCCGCACTCGGGGGCCCAGGCCAACGCCGCTGTATATTTGGCCGTCCTCAAGCCTGGTGACACTATTCTGTCCTTGGACCTGGCGCACGGTGGGCACCTTTCGCACGGGCTCAAGGTGAACAT
>JANQGB010000004.1 GCA_028277545.1 Phycisphaerae bacterium
ACCTGACCATCGAGCTACGGGACGAGATACCCGGCGAATTCCGCCGGGCTATGGGTGATTGGGTCTTCGGATGCGACGTCTGCCAGCAGGTGTGCCCTCACAATCGTGATCTGCCGGCCGGCGAACTCTTCCCGCCGCGGTCTTCGGGGCCGCTGCCGGCGCTGAAAGTGATCCTGGATTGGACTCCGCAGGACTACCGCGCCGCGCTGCGTGGCAGCGCCATCAAACGGGCCAAGCTGCCCATGCTAAAGAGAAACGCAGCCATCGCCCTGGCGAATCTAACATCTCATTAGACCCGGCGCCACGTAAGGGCCTCCGCGCAGGCAACTGCAGTCGGCCACCGCCCACTTCCCGCGCCTGTGAATAACACCTTGTTGCCGTACGGAGCGCGCAGAATCCGCGCGCATCTGACAGTTTTAACAGTTAGACAACGTAGTCACATTGTGTAGTGCGCATAGCAAGACGGCACAGCGCATCCAGATGGAGGCGCGGTGCCGTCCCGCCGTAAGGGTGGATTGCAAAAGGAGGTTCTGTATATCACCGTCCGCGCGAACACTCTTCGCAGTTGGCCTGAACACGCGTACGGATCATTTCAGGGTTCGACATGCCTTCTCGCGCATTCGCGCGAGAAGGCATGTCGATATACCGGCAAAGTCAAGCCAAAGCGAACGTGTTCTGAACGTTCTCTCCCGAAGCAGCCCAACGCATTGCGCCTCGTATTGCTACGGACACGCAAGCCGCTTCCTTGACTCTCTCTCCCCGTCTCTCTCTCGGTTCTTTGCCGGTTTTTTTGAGGGGAACACTAACTAGCGTAAGGAGTGCTTCCCTCTCTCTCACAGGGGTTACTTTATCGGATTGGCATGGCCGTGTCAACTCTGTAGCCCGAAAAATATTGGAGTTCTGTACTGAAAACGCCATTTCCGAGAGCTGCGCGGTGACCGCTGGCGGGCGCGAGGTCCCGGGCAAAGGCGCTTCCCGCTACGCACCGGTAACTGCCGGGGTCGTGGTTGCCTTCGTTGACCGGACTTGGTCACCCGGTGAGTATTAGGGGCATGTCCACGGCGCCCCGATTGTTATGCCCTCAATGCGGTTGCAGTCTACGAGGGACAAAGGGAACGGTATGTCCGGAGTGTGGCTACCTGGTGAGTGCCACACGAGTGCAGCACAAGGGCGCGGTGCGCTACTGGCGCTTTCTGCAGAATCGTCGCCGGCTTGAAATACTGCTTTCAGTCACGTGGATGGCGGGCGCCTATGCAGCCTATCGGATCATCTCATTATCGCCGACCAAGTTCGCCATCGGCTTGACCGCCGTGGCCGCCACCGTGATGACCGTCTTGAGCAAGCTGCTGTTGATTCGGCGACGCCGCAAGTAGCGGGCTCCTGGGGCAGGGCTCTTACTGACCGGCCACAACGCTGGCTGGCCTGGCTGCCCAGAACCGATGAACGGCATCGGCAGCCACGGCGTGCCCGATCGGCGACCAGTGTTCGTTGTACGTGTAGAACGCCTGCTGGCCCTGCCGGACACTGTCACGCAGCGGTTCCGTAAGGCTGATCATGGCCACCTGGTTATCGTCGCACCACTTCCGTACGAGAGATTCCTTGGCGTCCAGGTGACGAAAGAGCGTCTGCATGAACTCGGCCGGCTCGGGCAGGTCCCGCTTGGCACGCAGCGCGGTGAAGGCCCGGACTTTGTCAGCCGGCAACTCGTCCCTGACCAGCGGCAGTACGACGTGCGGCTTGGTCGGGGCGTACACCACGATCAGCTCGGCGCCGGCCTGCAGGCAAAGCTCGCGCATCTGTTCCAGGTTGTGCCTGGTGTTCTTCCAATACTTGCTCGCGGCGAACTCATCCCCGGTCATATAGTGCCGGACGAGGAAACTAGGCGGGAAGGCGTAGTGCTTGGTATCCACCTCCGGAGGGTAGGCGATAGGCAGCCATGACACTATGCCCAGCTCCGCAAGGTCGCGCCGGGCGCCAATGGGCCCCAGGGCGTCGATAAGAATCTTGTCGATGGCCTGCACGATCGGAGACCGCTTAAAGTACCGCTTCCATTCCGAGGTAGCCTCGGTTATACGCTTGGCCGACCGGAAATCGTTACCCTCGTAGATAGTGCAGAGCACCAGGCGCGGCTTCAGCTTCAGCCCCGGGTCCTTGAGGGCGGCGAGGTAATGCTGCGGGGCATACCCCGGCATGCCCACGTTGTAGACGGATAGCCCCGACTTCTCGGCGAACCGCACCGGCCAGGCGTGCTGGTCCGAAACGTGGTCACCCTCCGTGA
>JANQGB010000034.1 GCA_028277545.1 Phycisphaerae bacterium
TCCGAGAGCAGGCGCCTACTTGCTGGCCACCGGTGGTGCCTGCCGATCAACAGGACAGGATTGCGCTTCAGTTCGGCATATCGAGCCGCCAGCAGGAGGAAACGATGCTCACCAAAGGCAGTGGATGGGGTCGGCAGGCGCTCCGGGCAGCAGCCTGGAGCCTGGCAATTGCGACGTTCGCCTGGGGTTCGCCCGAGGCTTGGGGCCAAGCGGCGGCGGGTACACCCGCGGCCAGCCCGGACGAGCGGCCAACGCTGTACGTGACCGCTACGGCCCACCTGGACACGCAATGGCTGTGGACCATCCAGAAGACCATCGACGAGTACATTCCCAGTACGCTGAGGGGCAACTTTGCCCTCTTCGAGAAGTTTCCCAACTACGTATTCAGTTTCGAGGGCTCGTTCCGCTACATGCTGGCCCGGGAGTACTACCCCGAGGACTACGAGAAGCTCAGAGAATACGTCGACCAGGGGCGGTGGCGGGTGTGCGGCAGTTCGGTCGACGCTGGCGACGTGAATGTGCCCTCGCCAGAGTCACTCATCCGCAACATCCTCTACGGCAACAACTTCTTCGAACAGGAGTTCGGCCGGCGGAGCTGCGACATCTATCTGCCGGACTGCTTCGGTTTTGGCTACGCCCTGCCTACGGTGGCCGCCCATTGCGGGCTGCGGGGTTTCAGTACTCAAAAGCTTACCTGGGGCTCGTCGGTGGGCATTCCATTCGACATCGGCGTATGGGAGGGCGTGGACGGATCCTCGGTGGTGGCAGCTCTCAACCCCGGATCGTACACGGCCAAGCTTCGTACCGACCTGAGTACCGACGAAGAGTGGATCACTCGGGCCCGGGAACTCGGAGAGAAGTCCGGCTTTCATGCCGGCTACAAATACTTCGGCGTTGGTGACATCGGCGGGGCTCCGGACGACGAGTCGGTGAGCTGGCTGGAAAAGGCGATTGGGGCCAAGGGGAGCCCGCTGCGCGTGATCAGCGCACCAGCCGACCAGCTTTACCGCGATCTCACTGCCGAGCAGATCGCCAGGTTGCCGCGATTCAAGGGCGAGATACTGATGACTCGCCACGGAACCGGCTGCTATACGTCGCAATGCGCCATGAAGCGGTGGAACCGCAAGAATGAATTGCTGGCCGACGCGGCGGAGCGGGCCTCGGTGGCCGCCACATGGCTCGGTGGGGCGGACTATCCGCAGGACAAGCTCAACGAGGCCTGGGTCCGCTTTCTTTGGCACCAGTTCCACGACGATCTGCCCGGAACCAGCATCCCGGAGGCTTACACGTTCTCCTGGAACGACGAGGTCATCGCGCTCAACCAGTTTGCCGCGGTGCTGACCAACGCGGTGGGCGCAGTCTGCCGCGGCCTGAACACCGCGGGCACCAACCTCCCGCTGGTGGTGTTCAACCCGCTGGCTTTCGATCGACAGGACGTCGTCGAGGCGACGGTTCGCCTGCCTGACGCATCCCCGGACGAGGCGGGGGAGATCGGCGTGTTTGACGCCGAGGGGCGGGAGGTCCCGTCGCAAGTCATGGCCCGTGATGCTGACGAGGTGCAACTTGCCTTTCTGGCCCGCGTGCCGTCAGTTGGCTTCGCCGTCTACGATGTGCGCAGGCTGGCCAGGGCCAGGCAGCAGTCCGCCGGGCTCGAAGTGAGCGAATCCGGCATCGAGAACGGCAGGTACCGCGTTCGTCTGAACGACGCCGGCGATGTGGCCAGCATTTACGACAAGACCGCCAAGCGGGAGCTGCTGGCGAGTCCGGCGCGCCTGGCGCTGTTCCGCAACACGCCGGACTACTGGTCGGAGTGGGAAATCCGCTACGAGGACATCGCGGCGGAGCCATATGCCTACGTGGGCGGGCCGGCTGCCGTCAAGGTGGTCGAGGACGGAGCGGTGCGGGCGACGATCGAGGTGGTCCGCGAGGCTGAGGGCTCGGTATTCACGCAGCGGATCAGCCTGGCGGAGGGTGAAGCTGGCGATCGCGTGGAGTTCGACACCCGTATCGATTGGCAGACCCCCAAAGCGCTGCTCAAGGCGGTGTTCCCCCTGACCGCGTCCAACGAGATGGCAACCTACGACCTCGGCTGCGGCGTCATCGAGCGCCCCAACAACACCGAGACGAAGTACGAAGTTCCCGCCCAGCAGTGGGCCGACCTCAGCGACGCTGATGAGCCGTTCGGCGTGACTATTCTCAACGACTGCAAGTATGGCTGGGACAAGCCCGACGACAACACGCTACGGCTGACCCTGATCCACAGTCCTAACGACATCGAGAAGGACATGGGTTGGCACCGCATGAAGTACGCGGTGGCCGGGCACTACGGAGACCGGCGCCACGGGATGGCCACGCGCAAGGCGGCCCGCCTGAACCAGCCGCCGGTCGCCTTCGCGACCACCGCGCACGACGGACCGCTGGGCAAGGAATTCTCTCTGCTCAAGGTTAACACGCCGGAGGTGGTGGTACGGGCGGTGAAGAAGGCGGAGGCCAGCGACGAGATCGTGGTGCGGCTCCAGGAGGTGTTTGGCGGCGAACCTCAGGACGT
>JANQGB010000050.1 GCA_028277545.1 Phycisphaerae bacterium
GCTCGCGATAGGCCCGCATCAGCGGTGCAATCTTCATGAAATTCGGCCTGGCACCGCAGACATTCAAGACTTTGATCATGAGATCATTCCAATCGAGGCAGCGCCGGGCACCACGCCCCGAGCCCCGAACACATCCGGCTGGGTATAATTGGCCCGTGATTGCAGTTCCATGATAGGCACCCGCCGCCAGGCAGTGAGCTGGGCAACGGCCCGTGAAGCCAGACTCCTCTACTACGACGATTGTGGGCACGCTCGCAGCGCGTGCGTGTGGTCAGATTAGCCTCGCGCGGCCGCGCCAATCATCCTGTCCGTCGAGTTCGCCGTCTGGGCAGCGCGTCGCACTACAATCCAGCGCCAGGCCCGAGGCGCCTGTACGTTCCGGCTATCGTAGTGACTGCTACGCGTGGCAGAAGGCAGACTAGGACTGTACTCCCCTACTACGTCATAGTCAACCGGGGTCACGGTTTGTCGCAGGCCTATTCCGGTCGGGTCGCGTGATAACAACCGTGCGCGGCCGTAGGTGGCAGTGCCCCCCTTCGAAGAACGTGGTCACTTGCGAGGAACTGCCCACAACTAACCACGGGCTCGCCAAGACCGGTGAGCACCGGCAAGTCGGTGAAGGCGGGGCCACTGGTGTAGTTGATGGCAGAAGCTGGGCTTGTGGCGATCCTCAGAGCCTTGACAATCCAGCCGCAGTCATATACGCTTATCCATATATGATAGTGGAACTGGCCAACTCCCAGGACGTCTTTCGCGCCTTCGCGGACCCGACCCGGCTGCGGATTCTGAACCTGTTGATCGAGGGCGAGGTGTGCGTCTGCGATTTATGCAGCGTGCTGGACGAGATTCAACCCAAGATATCTCGTCACTTGGCCTACCTGCGGAAGTCCGGCCTGGTGGAGGTCCGCCAGGATGGCAAGTGGAAGCATTACCGGATCAAGAAGCACGCCAGGGGTCTGGAGCGCACGCTGATCAACTGCGTAAGATCATGTCTGCGTGAGATCGGTGTCTTGCAGGAGGACCTCGAACGGCTGCGCAGCGGGCGGAGTGCCTGCTGTGACTGATCGCAGCATCGCGGCGGCCACGGCAGCGGAGATGGACGATGGAACAATCGTGCCCGGCTGATGGGCCTCAAAGTCGGAAGCACCTTACGTTTCTCGACCGCTTCCTGACACTGTGGATTTTTCTGGCCATGGCGGTCGGTGTGGGCGGCGGCTACTTCGTGGCTGGCATCGAGGACTTCATTAACCGATTCCAGGTTGGCACGACCAACGTGCCGATTGCCATCGGCCTCATTCTCATGATGTATCCCCCCTTGGCCAAGGTACGGTACGAGGAACTCGGCGACGTGTTTCGCAATTTCAAGGTCCTGGGTCTATCGCTGGTGCAGAACTGGCTGATCGGGCCGATTTTGATGTTCGGCCTGGCGGTGGTCTTCCTGCGGGGCTATCCAGAGTATATGGTCGGGCTGATCATGATTGGCTTGGCGCGGTGTATCGCCATGGTCATCGTCTGGAACGACCTGGCCGATGGCGACACGGAGTACGCGGCCGGCCTGGTGGCCTTCAACTCCATCTTCCAGGTGCTGTTTTTCAGCGTCTACGCCTGGTTCTTCATCACCATCCTGCCCCAGTGGCTGGGGCTTGAAGGCATGGAGGTGAACATCTCCATCGGCCAGATCGCCGAGAGCGTCTTCATCTATCTGGGCATCCCCTTTATCGCCGGCATCATCAGCCGGGCGGTGGGCCTGAAGACCAAGGGACGCCAGTGGTACGAGGAGCGCTTCATCCCCAAGGTCAGTCCCGT
>JANQGB010000084.1 GCA_028277545.1 Phycisphaerae bacterium
GCTGGTGCTGGCGCCTCTGAGGGTCGTGGCCAGCCGGCTCGATTTTGCCGACACCGGGCTCGGTCCCGTGATGCAGGCAGCGGGGTTCTTGCTCTTCCCGATCTTCCCAGGGGAAGGCGAGGTTTGGAGCGAGTTCTTGGATCCTTCGATTCCCCTCTTGTCCACCGCGGGTACGACTCCGCTTTTTCACACGCCGGAGGACTTGCCGGAGCTGGCGACCTCTCCGAGCCTGCTGGAGACGGTGTATCAGGCATTCGAACAGGCCGGGGTGATTCTGGCGAACCACTAGCAGGCTGGTGAAAAACCCCGGGATTGATGGGCACCTGGTGATCGCCAATCGGGTCGGTTCGAAGTCGGACTCGGGTCGGGCGCTCCCTCCTTTCAGGCCGCCGCTGGATCTGAGGTGGTTTCTTCGCAGTCTTGAGCAGCACAGGGACGCGAAGTAGAATCTGAGTATCCGAGCTGGTGATCAAGAGTAGTGTGACCTTGTGGTCCGCCGTCAAGAATGACGAGGTGCGTAGGTTTGGAAGAATGCCGGTGGTCATACCATCCAACGTATGTAGGAATCAGGGCCTATCGTGTTGCTACCGGATTCACGCCGCTCTATACGATGTCGGTGGACGAGGCTCGGCGAGCGGATGCGGAAACTGAGGCTGGGTTCTGGGAATGGATCCGTCAACCGGAAGAGGTGCTCAATCTAGAGTTTACCGGTCCGGCCGGCACACTGCCGCTTAGGGTTTATCGCCCGGCGAACGACGGTCACGGTCCTCTGCCCGTGCTGGTGTACTTCTTCGGCGGCGGTTTTGTCGTCGGTTCCTTGGACACATCGGACGCGATCTGTCGCGCGCTGGCCAGCATGGTTCCTTGCGTGGTTGTGTCCGTTGGGTACCGATTGGCGCCAGAGCACCCGTTTCCCGCGGCCGTCGATGACTCCTATGCCGGTTTGAAATGGGTAGTAAACCACGTCTCTGAGTTTGGAGGTGATGGTGGACGCGTCGCCGTCGCAGGTGACAGTAACGGCGGCACCCTGGCTGCAGCAATCTCATTGATGGCCAGAGACCACGACGGACCGCCGATCTCCGCGCAGGCTCTCATCTATCCTGCGATGCGCAGCGGTACGATCACGAAGTCCATTCGCGACAACGTGGATCCGATGTTCTTCAATGGCCATTCGACCGTGTGGTTTTGGAATCTATACCTCGCCGATCCTGCTGATGGTGAATCCCCTTATGCTTCACCGCTCAACGCGGCCGACCACAGTGGACTTCCTCCGACTCTGATGATCACCGCCGAGTTCTGTCCACTGGTTGACGAGGGTGAAGAGTACGCGGAGGCGCTTTCTCTTGCGGGTGTGCCGGTGCATTACCACCGATATGCGGACCTTCCGCACGGCTTTGTAATCATGGCACCAGTGCTCGACATTGCCAAAGAAGCTCTCGACGAGATCGCCACCTTCCTGCGCGAACGGTTGGGATGCGACGAGGTCGGATGAGCCGTCGGCGTCAGCCACCTCTCCTTTGCACCGTCACCGCCGTCCCGGATCCGGCCAAGGCCCCAATGATCGGGCGGTGCATCCGACCGTCCGCGATACGGACCGGCACCACTCCGCCGGC
>JANQGB010000185.1 GCA_028277545.1 Phycisphaerae bacterium
GCCGAGAAGGAACGCACCATCCTGGTCTACCCCATCAAGTACGCCGACCCCAACGGCGTGGTCAACGCCATCAACGGTATGTACCGTTCACGCGGTAAGACCAGCCCGGCCGATCAGGTGACCGCCTCGGTCGAGTGGGCTACGCAGTCGGTGATCGTGGCCGCCAGTCAGGCCAACCATGAGCAGGTCCGCAGCATGATCGAGCAGATCGATCAGGAATCGACCCTGTCGAAGCAGACTCACATCATCAAGCTGCAGAATGCCAACGCCGAGAACATCGCCCGGACGCTGCAGCAGGTCTACCGCGTGCGTCGAAGCACACGGCGAGGCGAACAGCCCGTCTCGATCACGGCCGATGCGGACACCAACTCGCTGCTGATCGTCGCCAACGAGGACGAGATGGAGCAGCTTCGAACCTGGATCGAGTCGCTGGACGTCAAGCCCGAGTTCCAGAAGTTCCGGCAGATTCGGTCCTTCAAGCTGACCTACGCCGAAGCCTGGGGCCTCAAGAGCATGATCGACGAGACCTTCCGTACTCGTGGCGGCAGGCATCAGAATCCGCGGGACATGGTTACCACCATGGTCGAGGGGGCCTCGAATGCCATCGTGGTCGCCACCTCGCCCGAGCGAATGGAAGAGATCGAGCAGCTCATCACCGAGGTCGATCAGAAGAGCGACGGCCAGCGCGGGGTTCGCGTGGTCAGGATCGAGCACGCCGATGCTGCTTCGGTGAACCAGTCGCTGAACGAGATCTTCGTCCGCAGTGCCCGGGGGCGCCGCGGCGAACAGCCCATCTCCGTCTCCAACCCGCGGGGCTTGGACACATTGCTGGTCAAGGCCAACGAAGCCGACTTCGCCGAGATCGAGAAGGTCATCCAGCAGCTCGACACCGCGGAGGCCGACATCGGCGGCGAGCTCCGCGTGGTGCCGCTCAAGTTCACCGACGCCACCGAGACGCTGACCATTCTGCAGGAGACTCTGCGCAAGAGCGGCGGCGGTCGTCGCGGAGGCGGTGACCTGGCTGGTGATGTGCGACTGAGCGCTGCGACGGGCACCAACTCGCTGGTTATCTCCGGTGACCAGGCCGAGGTGGAGCACCTGCTGACCATCATCGAGAAGATCGACGTCGAGGTGGAAGATGCTCAGGGCACGCCCAAGATTATCAAGCTGCAGTACGCCCAGGCCTCGGAGCTGGAGCCCAGCCTGACCAGCGTCTTCGAGGGTCAGCGGGGTGGTCGTGGCAGACGTGGCGGCGGCGGCAGCACCATCACGCCGGTCATCGTGGCCGACGACGGTGCCAACATCCTGATCGTTCGGGCCTCGGCCGTTGACTACCGCCAGATCGAGTCTCTGGTCGCACAGATGGACAACGAGGACGCCAGCGTCGGGGCGGAGATGAAGATTCTCACCCTGAAGGCCGGTGTGAACGCCGAAGACATGGCCACCATGATCGACGACATTCTGGAGGAGCAGGATCGCGGCCAGCGTGGCGGCGGGCGAGGGCGTCGCGGGAGCAGCAGCCAGACGCAACGGGTCATGGTCCGGGCCGACATGCGATCCAACTCCTTGATCCTCTCGGGCCCGAAGTCGAAGTTCGCCGAGGTCGAGCAGTTGGTGCGCGACCTGGAGCAACTCGGCCCGGGCGGCAACCAGGTTACAGAAGTGATCCGGATCAACGGTGATCCGGAGGAGATCAAGCAGTTGTTGGAACAGGTGATAGACGAGAGCAAGGGCGGCAGCAGCAGCCGGAGCAGCGGCCGCCGGAGCGGCGGACGCCGACGCCGCTAGAAGAAGAGCAGGCGGGCTGCTAGGAGAAGAGCAGGCGGGTGGTGCTGGGAGAAGGGCACGTGGGCAGCGCCAGGAGTTGAGCACCTGAGCGGCGCTAGGCCCGGCATTTATGCCGGGTTGAGAAGTCGTCGGCCAAGAGACGCGACGCCGGTTCACCGGGGTTCTCGATGGCAGCCATCAGGCCTTCGAGACGAGATGGCAGCCGATAAGAGGCGGCACTGGAGTATAGCGAGAACAAAGGTGGCAAATGGGTAAACCCGAGCCACGAGAAGCCCGCTGAAAGCGGGCTCAGCGACAATGGGTGGCGCTCTAAACCCGGCATAAATGCCGGGCCTAGCGCCAGGCCGGGCGAAGCCCGCTGGAAGCGGGCGCGGAGGCGACCGGCAGTGGTAACCCGGCATTGAAAGCCGGGCCTGGCGCCAAGCTGGGCGCGGCCCGCTGATGAAGGGCTCCGTGGTAGCCGCGGACGCTCCAGCGCCGGCCTGAGAGATTCGGACGGTGTCGGTGCCCGATCAGCACGGCCGATGTGATACGGGTTGGCACCAGGAGGAAGTTCGGCGGGCGTGGCCCGCCACCGGCGCTTGACTTGTGAAGGGAAAAGAGGCGATAACGCGAATCGCCCGATTGGTCACGGCACGATCCGTCGGACGGCGCACAACAAGCAAACTGCAGGCAAGGATGCCGTAGCAGGAAAGGAAGAAGCGTCATGAAGACGTCTTGGCTTATGGCGGCCCTGTTGTCACTGGTTACTTCTCCCGCTCTGGCTCAGCAGAGTCAGGAGGACGAAGACGCTCGCCGTGCCGAGCAGGCGGCCCTGGCTCAACTGGCCTCCCAGGCCCAGGCGCCGGCTGCGGACCTCGAAGCCGAAGACCCTGCACCCGTGCCGGACTCGCAGGAAGAGGAGGAAGGCCGCCCCGAAGACCTGCGCATAGTAGCCACCCAGGAACCACTGCCCGAAGACCGCCTACCGGCCACTACCGAGATGAACCTCTCGGGAAGCGAGGTCGGCGTGAACGTGATCGGCTCTGACTCGGTGGTCATCACGGCCAACGAGCACGATCTGGCCATCCTCAAGGAGCTGCTCAAGCGCCTGGATCAGAAGACGCCCAATCGCGAGCTTCGCATCGTGACGCTCAAGGAGCAGGCCGCCTCCGAAGTTGCCAGCACTCTGGAGAAGGCGGTGGCCCAACTGTATCCCCGCATCAAGGACCGTCCGGACGAGAGCGTCAGCATCACCGCGGTATCGTCGAACATCCTGCTGATCGTCGCCCCGGGCCCGAAGGTTGATCAGGTGGTGGCCATCGCTCAGACCATTGACACGGCGGAAGTCGAGATCAAAGCCGACATGATGGTTTTCACCCTCCAGAACCGCAAAGCCAGTGAAGCGGCCATCAAGCTCGAAGAGATCATCGGCGACCTCCGGCGCCAGCAGGGGGCCGACGCCTCCGAAGAATTCAAGATCACGCCCAACGATGCCAACAACACGCTCATGGTCTTCGGTCCGGTCAAGGAAGAGAAGACCATCCGCATGATTCTGGAACAGATTGACGCCGAGGCGGTCGAGGGTTTCGGCACGCTCAAGCTGGTGGTTTTCCCGCTGGTCAACGCCAACGCCAAGGACCTGGCCGACATGTTTGAGGACATGCTCGAAGCGTCCGAGTCGCGTGAGGGCGTCGAGGAGCAGATTCGCCGGCTGATCATGGTCAAGCAGGGGGCAGACGGCACCATGGCCGAACTCCCGCCGCTGAACCTCGAGAAGACCATGCGGATGATCCCCCACGAAGACACCAACTCCGTGCTGGTGGCCACGGTTGAGGAGAACATCGGCCCGATGGGCGAGGTCATCGCCCTGCTGGACGACGTGCCCCTGAGCGTCGATATGGGCGTCCGCGTCTTCCCGCTGCGGTTCGCCGATGCCGAGACCGTCTCCCAGATGCTGGAGGACATGTTCGACGAGGGCAAGAAGCTGCCAGACCCGGCCGAAGGCGGCACCGACATAGACGGGGCCGTCCCGCCTACGCCGGAAGGACAGGCCCTGGTATACGAAGTCAGCATCGTCCCAGACACTCGCACAAACACGGTGTATGCCGCCGGCCGGCCCTTTCAGCTGGCCCTGATCGACCAACTTGTTGGCGAGATGGACCAGCCGGCCATGGGGTTGAAGTTTCCGCTGCGGCTCATGTTCCTGGGCGAGAATATCGACGCCACCCGGGTCAGCCAGATCCTGGAGACCCTGTGGGAGCAGCGGATCGAGGCCCTGGAAGCCCAGGACGCCGGCAAAGCCGCCGTCGAACGCGAACGCATCTTCCTGGCCGTCGATCTCCGCTCCAATGCCCTGATACTTTCGGCCTCGGAACAGAACTACGACGAGATTCAGCAAATCTGCAACAAGCTCGACACCGCCCCCGATCGGCTCATCGACCAGATCCGCATCATCAACTGCGAAAACACCTCCGCCGCCGACCTGCAGGGCAAGATCGAGGAACTGTGGGAGCGTAAGGCCGACCTGCGCCAGGAAGGCGAGTTCAACGAGGACCTGCCGGTCATTGTGGCCGACCAGCGGAGCAACGCCCTGGTCATCGCCTCCAGCCCGGAGGACTACGAAGAGATCAAGCGGCTCATCGACCGGCTCGAAGCCCAGCCGCTGGCACCCATTGCGGCCATACGCATGGTCGAGCTACAGAACAACGATGCCTCCGAAATCGCCGACATGCTGGAGCAGATCTTCGAGGAGCGCATGGAGCAGCGCCTGGCGCCGGGGCAGGAGGAGAATCCGTCTGACCGCGTCGCCCTGGCCTTTGATGCCCCGACCAACACCATCCTGATCGCGTCTTCACATGAGAACTACGAAGAGATGATCCGGATCATCGAAGCCCTGGACGTAGAGCCGGACACCGAGGGTGTACTCCAGACCTTCATCCTGGAGAACGCCGACGCGACCACCGTGGCCGAGAAGATCGAGGAGCTCTTCGATCAGGGCCTGTACAGCCCCGCGACCGGCCTGGACAGCCAGCTCACCGAAGAGCGGATGAAGATCGCCATCGTCTCTGATGCACGAGCCAACGCGGTCATTGTCAGCGCCTCGAAACCTAACCTGTCCATCATTCGCCGGCTAATCGACCAGATGGACAGCCCCGACGCCCGCGAGAACACCGAGCTGTTCGCCCTGCAGTTCGCCGACGCGGTCAAGCTGACCGACATGCTTGAGCGGCTCTTCGAGGGCATGAAGCAGAACTCGCCCGACTCGGACGCCTTCAACGAACCCACCATTATTCCCGACGACCGCAGCAACCTGCTGATCGTCTCCGGCACCAGGGACGCGTTGACCCGTTGTGCGGACCTGATAGAGCGTCTGGACCGCGAGCCGGGGCAGCCCACTTCGGTCTTCGAGATCTACACCCTGCAGTACACCAGCGCGGTCCGGCTGGTGCCCATCATGCAGGACATGTTCGAGAAGCGCGAAGAGGGGCTCAGCGACGAGCGCACGCCGATCAACCTCTTCGCCGACGAGGGCAGCAACGCCCTGATCTGCAGTGCCGCCCGCGACGACCAAGCGGTGGTGCAGCACCTGCTGGCCATTCTGGACAAGCCGTCCACCATCGCCCGGCAGTTCCAGATCTTCCCGCTGAGCATGGCCAAGGCCCAGCCGGTGGCCGACACGCTGGACGAGCTGTTCCAGTCTCGGGCCGAGAGTGCCGGCAGTGACGCCCGGGTGGATGCCATCGCCGTCCAGCCCGACGAGCGAACCAACTCCCTGATTGTCTGGGCCTCGCCGACCGAGATGTTGAACATCGAGACCATCATCGATCGGCTGGACACCGCCGAGCCCTCGCGCGAGATGGCCGTGCGAATCGTCCAGCTCAAGCAGGCCCGGGCCGAAGACCTGGCCCAGGTACTCGAAGACACGCTCATCGGCGAGTCGGGCGGCGAGGGCGAGGACAGCCAGGCGGTCATCGTTACGTATATGGGTCTGAACGAGGACGGCAGTCGCGAGGAACGCAAGCTGGTTCGCCAGGACCTGATCATCACGCCGGAGGAGCGCACCAACACCCTCACGGTGATGGCCCCGGCCGACAGCATCGACATGCTCGAAGCCTTGATCGTCGACTTCGACAAGATCCGCCCCATCCTGGCCGAGGTGAGGCTGTTCCCGCTGGTCAACGCCGACGCCGAGGAGGTGGTCGAACGTCTGGAAGATCTCTTCGAGGAGGAATCCAGCGGCGACGGTGTCGAGCAGACCCTGACCTTCGGGGACGGCGGTTCGGTTACCGTTGGCGGTGGCGGTGAGGGCAGTGTTCGCCAGCAGATGCGATTCGCGGCCGACCGCCGCACCAACACCGTAATGGTGGCCGGTTCGGAGGTGGATCTGCACATGGTCGAGCAACTCATCTACACGCTCGACGCCTACGATTCGGAGGAACGCGTCTTCCTGACCTACCAGGTGCGTAACACCACCGCCGAAGCGCTCACCCAGGCGATCCGCGATTTCGCCCAGGAAGAGCAGGACCGGCTGGGCGACCTGGACGACGAGACCGCCATCATGCGGCAGGCCGAACGCCACGTCACCGCCATCGGCGACGAGCAGAGCAACAGCGTAGTGCTCGGTGTCAGCCGCCGCTACTACGACCAGTACATGAGCATGATCCACGAGCTGGACCGCCAGCCGCCGCAGGTCATGATCCAGGTGCTCATGGCCGAGGTGACGCTGGACGACTCAGTCGAATTGGGCATCGAGTTCGCCCAGCAGGACCTGCTATTCACCGAGAACGCGGTGATAGGTCCTAACGAGACCGTCCAGGGTCACGACTTCGATTTCGTGGGCGGCACCGACCTGGGGGCAGCCACCGGCTCGGCCGGCGGTTTCAGCTTCAGCATCACCGGCGAGGACTTCAGCTTCCTGCTGCGGGCCCTGCAGACCGACAGCAAACTCGAGGTTCTTTCCCGTCCCACGCTGCTGGTCGAGAACAACGAGGAAGCCAAGATCACCATCGGCGACCGGGTGCCCATCGTACAGGGCAGCACCTTCACCGACGCGGGCAACACCAGCACGCAGGTGCAGTACGAGGACGTAGGCATCATTCTGGAGGTCGTCCCACACATCAACCCGGACGGCTACGTCAATCTGGAAGTCCACCCGGAGATCTCGCAGATCAGCGACTCGAGCGTCCAGCTAACCGAAGGACTCAACGCGACGGTCTTTTCCGAGCGTTCTGCCGAGACCGTAGTGACCGTCAAAGACGGCGAGACCGTGGTCATCGGCGGATTGATCACCGAGAACGAACGCGACACCGAATCGAAGGTACCCTTCTTCGGCGACATCCCCGGCCTGGGCGTGTTGTTCCGCAGCACTCGCCACCAGGTACGCAAGACCGAACTGCTTATGGTCTTGACGGTGAACGTGCTGCGGAACGAAGACGATCTGCGGAGCATCTCGGTCGAGCAGCGCGACAAGAGCGGCCTGCTGGATGACATCAGCCGCAACCCGCTGATGGAAGGATTGCGGATTCGCGCGGAGGACTTCGAACTGTCCCCGTCCGATGAAGCACCCCAGCCGCAGCCCGGGATCGAGCGACGTCCGGATCTGTACGGCCCCACGCCGGATGTCTACGGCCCGCCGACGGTGCCGCCGGCCCGCGTCGAGCGAGCCGGCCACGCGGGCACGCCCGTGGCGCTGCACCAGACGAAGTACGGCCCGCCGATTCCGACGGCAGCCCCCGGACCGGCCAGAACGAGAACAAGTGTGCCGTTGCGGGTCAGTGGCTCCGGCGATCCGCCACCGATCGGGGTCAACCTGGCGTCCATGACACCGCAGATGCCCTAGTGTTGTGCCTCAAGGACTACAGGATCGTAACGGACCGCGAACTTTGGTTCGCGCGGACTGGAGCGTAATGAGCCGCGAACGTGAATTCGCGCGGACAGGATCGTAACGGACCGCGAACGTGAATTCGCGCGGACTGGATCGTGACGAGCCGCGAACTTCAGTTCGCGCGGACGCCCGAACGTCGACGACGCTGCCTATAAGCGTCGCGTGAAATCGCCGGAGACGCTGAGGCACGACACGAGCGGGAAAAAGCGCCACGTTCTGGCCGTGAGGCCGACATACATGCGCTAGGCCCGGCATTTATGCCGGGTTAAGGAGGCGTTTTCCAGCATGTGCCACCCCGGTTCACCGGGGTTCTCGATGGAGGTCTTCAGACGTCATAACGTAGCGTGACCGACCTCCGGGAGTGGACTGAGCTGGCCGATGGGTAAACCCGGGCCACGAGAAGCCCGCTGGAAGCGGGCTCTGTTAGGACTACTGGCTTGCTGCACCCGGCATAAATGCCGGGCCTGGCGCCGAGCCGCAAGCAGCCCGCGGCGAGCGGGCCAACAGGCAGCCGTCGGCGCTTGGATCCCAGCCTGATGAGTCCGGCCGGTGTATGCTCCAGCCGGCGAGCATCAGGCCCCAACGCAAACGAGGATGTCATGAACCGACGATCGGGCGCAGTTTCTTCCTGTGTACTCACTCTGTTGACCATGGTCGGCTGCACCGATCAGCAGGGCTGGGGCGGCAATAAGCAGGCTGCCGGCTCCTCGGCTGGGTCACCAGGCCACGAGGTCGGACGGGTGATATGCTTCTATCAACCGCCGGTCTGGCTGAATCTCGATATCGAGGGCGACCCCAACCCGGAGGGTTTCAAGTTCAACATGTACCTGGTGTCTCGCAAGACCGGCCGCGGCATAATCGCGAAAGGCGTGCTCCAGTCGCGCATGTACGTAACCGACCGCCTGCCCGACGAGACCACCCAGCGGCGGGAAGTGTGCGCCTGGACCCGTGACCTTGACCAGGTGGTCCGCACCACCCGCGAATACGAACTGGGCTGGGGTTACCAGCCGCGTTTCTACTGGGGCGATGCCGATGTCTTGGGGCGCAGCATCGAGATCGTCACCTGGTACGAAGCGCCCAACGGACGAAAGGTCTACGCCCGGACCCACAGCGAACGAGTGCCCGCCCGCAAGTAAGGCGTCCGGCGTTCACGTGATGCAGTCGCCTTACCCTGCCGGGCGTATGCCGGAGGCATAGCCATGTGGCCGCGGACCAAGGTCGGTCTTGCCTTGCTGATGGCGGCATTTGCTGGATGTCGCGAGGAGGCACCCGCTGCCCGAGGCCCTGAGAGAGGCGCTCCTGCCGCCGCAGCCGAATCCGCCGCCCAGGATGCTCAACCCACGTCGACCGGCACGCCGTCCGACGTCGTGCGGGCGGTCAACGCCCTGCGCCGTTCCGGTCGCGTGCATGAGATGCTCGACCACGTTGCCCCAGAGCGCCGGGCCGCAGTCAGGGACCTGGTGACCGCGGTGGACCAGCTCCTGATCGATAATCGAGTGCTGCAGGCCCGGCTGGCGGAACTTAACCTCTCCGCGTCCGCCACCCTCTTCGACCGGTCGGGCATGGCCAACGCCATCGACGTATTCTCGATGGACGTCGAGGTGATACGTGAAGAGATTGCGGACCAGTCCGCCCGGGTTGCCATCCGGGTGGGCCAGCGTCTGCCGCTGGCCGAGGCCCATCTGGTCTGGCGGGACCAGCGCTGGCTGGTGCTGCCCGACGAGCCGATTCGCGGTTTGGCCGATGAGCTTCGCAATCTGGGCAAGGCCCTGAATCGCGTCGCCGCCGCCGCCACCCTCGAACGCATGACCCTGGAGCAGGTCGCCAGGGAGCTGGAATTCTGGCAGCGACCGGTCCTGGAGCGGATCCACAAGCTGGTCGCGGAGTCCAAGAAGGGCTGACCTACCCCACGACGGGCGTCGTCCGCCGTGCCGGTGCGAGGAGGTTTAGCGATTCACGCCTTTCTGTTCGAAAAGCCGATCCTGCTGATTCCCGCCCTGGTGGTGGTCCAGTTCATCCTGATCATAGTGTGGGCACGTCGCCGAACCTCCCGTTCGCGACAGGTGTTGCTGGCCGGCTTCGTCGTGTTCCCCCTGATGATGCTGATCCAGACGCTGGTGGTTACGGATCGCGAGCAACTGCAGGCCGTCTGCCGGGCCATGGCAGACGCAATCCGCCAAGCCGATGTCGGCACCTTCGCCGACCACCTGGCCCGCGACTTCAAGTACGATGGCCCGGCCATGGGCCGCGTCCTGGGCGCCGACGATACCTGCACCCGCCTGGATGACGAACTCAACCGCTTCCGCATCGAGGAGCCCCGGCTGTGGGGCTTCGAAATCGAAGTGAGCGGTGATCGAGCCACGGTGCGCTTCGCGGCCCGCTGCCGCGTCGTCTCCGCAGAGCAGATCGAGCCCAGCCTGCGCACCGACTGGGAACTGACCTTCCGCCGTGTCGACGGAGAGTGGCAGGCTACGTCCGCCCACAACCTGGACGTCAAACCCTGGTTCTGACCCGGGCAGGACGGGTCCTGTTCAATTATTGCCGCGAGTCACCTGTCCTGCGATTCCACCCCATTACGTCTGCGGAAGAGGGGTGGAGTCTCGATGCCCCTGTCGGCCATCTCCGCTGTTTCATATAATCGCGACGCCGCCACGAAAGGACCGCTCAACGTGGACCTGTTTGCCGAACAGCGCCAAGCGAACCGTCAGCGGGTTGCTCCTCTGGCGGTCCGGATGCGACCGCGATCGCTCGAGGAGTTCGTGGGGCAGGACCACTTCATCGGTGCGGGCAAATTGCTCCGCCGCATGCTGCAGTCCGATCGCCTGACCAGCGCCGTCTTCTACGGCCCGCCGGGCACCGGCAAGACCACCCTGGCCCACATCATAGCCCGCATGACCCGGGCCCACTTCGAAGAGGTAAACGCTGCCGCAGTCGGTGTAAGCGAGGTTCGCCGCATCCTCTCGGCCGCTCGCGACCGGCTGGAGGCCGCCGGCCAGCGCACGGTGCTCTTTGTCGACGAGTTACACCGCTTCAACCGGGCTCAGCAGGACGTATTGCTGGGCGATGTGGAGTCGGGGTTGATCATCCTGCTTGGCGCGACCACGGAGAATCCGTTCTTCACCATCAACTCGCCCCTGCTGTCTCGCAGCCAGGTCTTTCAGTTCGAGCCGCTGACCGAAGATGCGATATTTGACCTGCTGGGCGCGGCGGTGGCCGACGCCGAGCGAGGCTTGGGCAAGCACGCCATCGAGTTGACCGACGAGGCGGCCCGACATCTGGCGATTACCTGTGACGGCGATGCCCGCAGGGCGCTCACCGCTCTGGAAGTCGCCGTCTTGTCGCAGATGGACCAGCACGGCGCAGGCTCCAAGGTCACGGTGGACCTGCCAGTGGCAGTGGATTCGATCCAGCGCAAGGCGATTCGATACGACGGCACCGGCGACGAGCATTACGATGCGGCCAGCGCTTTGATCAAGAGCATGCGGGGCAGCGATCCGGACGCGGCGGTCTACTGGCTGGCCCGGATGCTGGAGGCCGGCGAAGACCCGCGATTCATCGCCCGGAGAGTGGTGATCGCCGCCGCAGAGGACGTGGGCAACGCCGATCCGCAGGCCCTGGTGGTGGCCCAGGCCGCTGCCGATGCGACCGCCCATATCGGGTATCCCGAGTGCCAGTTGCCGCTGGCCCAGGCGGTGATCTACCTGGCCTGCTCGCCCAAGTCCAACGCCTCGGCCCGGGCCATCTGGGACGCGGTCCGCGATGTGAAGGACGGTCGGACTCTGCCGGTGCCCAGGTTCCTGCGGGACGCCCATTATCCCGGGGCCAAGGTCCTGGGGCACGGTCAAGGCTACGAATCTCCGCACAACCGGGAGCAGAGTGCAGAAACCCAGGACTATCTGGGTGTGGATCGTGTATACTACCAGCCCACCGAGCGTGGTAGGGAACTGGACATGGCAGCGTACCTGGAGAGCATTCGCCGTCCGAAGCCCGATTGATCCGAACGGCGGAACACGACTCCTTACGGTCGAACGTGAAGAAACAATTTAGACAACGACTCCGGCAGATCCTGGCTGAGATTCCCGACGAACAAGCGAGCATCCAGAGTGCCCGTGCCTGTCAACTGCTCGTCGAGCAGCCTGAATACCAGAAGGCCGAGATCATGATGGTCTTCCTGTCGCTGCCCGGAGAGATCGATACAACATCGCTGGCGTTGAAAGCCTGGCAGGATCACAAGCGCGTACTTGCCCCGCGGGTGAGTTGGGAGCAGCGGCGGATGCTCCCCATAGAGATTCGCTCGCTGACCCACGACCTGACCACGTCCGGGCTGGGCCTGCGCGAACCGGCCTCCGGCACGCCGATACCCGCCTCGCTCATCGACCTGGTGATCGTGCCGGGTCTGGGTTTCGACGTGTACGGCAACCGGCTGGGCCGGGGTCGGGGCTTCTACGACCGTTTCCTGGCCACTC
>JANQGB010000219.1 GCA_028277545.1 Phycisphaerae bacterium
GTGCCTGTGCTGGGAGGTGGCAGGCCCGGGTGAAGCGCATGGTCCGGCAAGGTGACCGGCGCCAGCCCGGGCCCGCCGCCGGAGGTACCAGACGAACACATCGACGTTGATCGGCCCGACGAGGCCGCGGAGACTAATCATGAAACGGTTAACGAGTGCCATAGCAATAGCGGGACTGCTGACCACTGTCACCAGCGCCATGGCCGGACAGGCCGAGAGCTCGGCCGCCGCATCCTCAAACGGCTGGGGACCCGGAACCGCCACGGCGACCGCCGGGTACCACGGGGGCGGAGTCGGCTTCGCCCAAACGGACACGCGGAGCGGGAACGTCAACCTGGCCCGGGGGTTGAGTTTCGGGTTCGACGGGCAGGGCCTCAGTCTGTCGTCCAGTTACGCCGTCGCGCCGCAACTGGGGCCGGCGCTGGCGGGGACCTTCAACCTGGCCATTGGGACGGACGGCAGCGTGTCGCACAGCACGGGGCGTACGGTGGCATTGGGTGACAGTTCGCGGCAGGCCCAAGCCGGCGGCTTCGCGTCACCGGGTTACGCGGGCCGGCCCGCCCTGGCGGGCGCCACCGCCAGTGGTCGCACGGGCCAGCGCGGCAGGGTAATGGCCGGAACTCGTTCACAGAGTTACAGGCCCGGAGTGCTGACGCGATCCACACCTCGCCTGCTACGCCGGACGAGGTAGCTCGTACCACGGGGGTAACCAGGCGCCGACGGCAGCCCGTCAGGCGTGGCCGTGCCGTCACTCTCCCGGACGGACAACCGCAACCGCGGGTGACGCTCCGGGAGGGTCTGGCGCCTCATCGAGCAAAGCGGCGGTCCCGGCGGAGTCCGCGGCCCGGTCGAGGTGATACCGAGCCCAGGCGGCATTGCCGCTGGCAAGATAGGCTTCGCCCAGGTGATGGTGGACTTCTGCAACACCAGCCGCTCCGGCCACGGCACGCTTCAGGTGCTGCAGAGCCTGCGTCGTGTGTCCACGCTGCAACTCGATCCAGCCCAGTGTATCCAACAGCCGGGCATCGCCAGGCGCAACCGCCAGGGCGGCAGCAGCGACAGCGTGCGCTTCCTCGATGCCGTCCCGGCCCTGTTGAGCCAGCAGATAGGCGAGATGGTTGGAGACCGTGACCCACAGGGCAGGTGGAAGATGCCCCGAGGAATCGTGGACGCTCAGAGACGTGTTGGTCACGGCCTGCGAGGCGGAGTCCGATCGCATGTGGAGCCTTCGAAGCAGCGTAATGGCGCCGTCGACGCTTCCGATCTCCGCCAGCAGGCGGGCCCGGAAGTGCTGCAGGTGCGGATTCCCCGGCTCTCGCCGGAGTAGAGACTGCAACGTAACGAGCGCTTCGCCGGGCGATTGCTCCGACGCCTGCATCTGTGCGGTAACAAGCAGGGCCAATGAACTGCCTTCGGGCAGTCGCTCGCCCAAGTCACGCCAGTGCCGGGTGAACCCCCTTGACGTGGTGTTCAGCCGGGTGGCGAGGTCGATTGTGCTCTGCACGTAGAGACTATGGGGCAAAGTCGCGCGGGGGGAGTTGCGGGCTATTTCATCGGCTGCGGCGGCGCACAGGTGGGGCAGATCAGCCTGGTAGGCCAGCAGGGCGAGAGCGAGCCGGCGGCTTATGCCGGACTGCTCTTCGGGATGCGCGACGGCGTCGTCCAGCATGTCGCGAAGGTCACTGCGGAATACCGTCAGCGATGGGCCGATAGAGTCGATGGCCGCGAGGGCAGCGTTTGAATCTCCGCCGGCCAAGGCCCCCAGAAAGGTCACTAAACCCGAGCGCGGCGCGCCGCCAACGTAGGACTCATCCAGTATCAGCGCTACCAGCGGCCCGATATTTGAGCGAGCCAGCGCTGGAGCGGCGCTGTAAAGCTGCCGCGCCTCTTCTGTTTTCTCAAGCCAAGCCAGCAGGGCTACCCGGGCGGCGTCGATTCCGATTGCTTCCGGCACCAGTTCCGACAAGCGGTCCAGTGACGCGAGTGTCGCTTCCCAATCACCGTCCTGGGCCGCTAACACGACGTGAGCGCGCAGCCAGCCCGTTCTGAGTTCGTCTGGCAGCAGATCGCCATCCAGACTGCACAGCAGTTCCAGCGTCTGGCGGTCCTGCGTCTGGGCGGCAAGCAGTTCCCGGGCAGCAGCGGCATTGCTGCGCTGGTCGGCGGCTACGGCGGCCATCCTCCACGAGGCGGCGCTGGCCGAGCCATCGTGCAGATCGAGGCGGGCCAGCAGGGCCTGGGCGG
>JANQGB010000408.1 GCA_028277545.1 Phycisphaerae bacterium
GGTGACTTCGCCCTCTTCTGGTCGGGGGTGTACCCCGGGCGCCTGCGGCACACTAGCGGGATCGCCCATAAAGACCGCCTGCTGGACTACGTCGCTCAGGGCAAGCGAGCCTACGGCATAGCGTCGCGGCTGGCTGACCCGGACGACTCTCCTCCGGCCTCCTTGTTTGGCCGTCTGAGCCGGGACTTCGAGTTCTGCTGTCATGGCCTGGGCCTGGTTCGGCAGGAATGGGAACACACCGACCACGACTCCGCCGGACCGGAGGGCGGGCTGCTCTACTGACCGCTGCGGGCCGCCTTGACATCCCTGCGTCGAACACTAAAGTCATAGGTTCGGCTGTGGGTTCGCCGCCTGAAGCGGCCAGTCCGACAGTTGAGACGTCGCGACCCCAGAGGGCCGCGATGCAGGGACGGAATAGACATCTGATCCCCGATAGCTCAATTGGTAGAGCGAGCGGCTGTTAACCGCTAGGTTATAGGTTCGAGTCCTATTCGGGGAGGTTAGTATTGGACAACCCGGCATCCGAAGCAGGTTGTGCTGCTAGAGCGGATCGGTGGCGGGGGGCGTAAGTATTGCACGACCCTGTTGGCAAGCCCGACAGGGTGTTTTGCTGCGCAAAGGCGACCTGAGACTGGAAGCGCTCGAACGGCAGGTCGAATCACTCGAAGCTGATGTCCGAATTAGAGCAATGTATTTGCCAGTCCATAGCGTCGGTGCTTGATCGGCTTGCGGATGGGGAGGTCTTGCATGGCGACTGCCAAGCGTTAAGCGACGCCCTGGTCGGGTTGCAGTTTTACCTCCCGACGATTCTTGAGGAGGTTTATGACGAATGGGGGCGGGAGGCGATGGACGGATTCGATCCGGCGGTCGTACGAAAAACCGGACCGCACGAGATGGAACTAATCAGCTTAGTCAGTCTTCTGCCAGACTGCACGGTAACTCCGATCCACCTGCGTCTTCAGGTATCTGCCGCTACACGAGAGATTGTGTGGCTGGAATGCCGGGTCGGCGAACCAGGCAAAGGAAGGGGAGGCCTGAACCGGATTCCATCTAGCTCCTCGGCCGCCAACAAGTGGCGTAAGAAGTTGATAGCGACCGAAAAGGCGCCCGATGTCGAGTGGGTTTTTCAAGTCACGTTCGGTCAAAAACGCCAGTAGGCTTTCCCTCCCGCTATGCTGATGGGGGGGTAAACCTAAGTGGCCCGATAGAGGAGGGCGGATTGGAAACCGAACGTTCCGGGCTGTGCAGGTTTGGGTGACACCCCCTCGGGGAGATACGACGGTCCGCTTCGATACGAGGCGGACCTCTCTGTTTACGGCCGACGCCAATTCAACTCGTCAGCCACTCGTCGCTTTGTCGCGTTGTCAGCAAAGGGTTAGGGTGCTGCGCTTCCGCACGAGTCGGGCTCGCAGCTTCGGCTACCAGAGGCGCTGGCCGGAGCTCGACGTACCGCTGTTAAGCCAACCTTGAACGAGACCCTCAGACTCTCAAGCTGCCCCGTAGTTTTGCGTAACAGGGGCCGCCGAACGGCCCCCCGCCGGCCCAGTTACGTTACTTTGAGGATTGACGTATCCGGGTTGCGGGCACGGCGATGATCACCGGTCACACTCGGCGCAGGAAAGGGTGGACCTGCACAGCCGGCATAATCGTCCAACAACTCGCCCTACGCCCCAGTAAACGCTGCCTGGAAGTCTGCGAAATCGCGCAAGTCCACGTCGTAATCACCGTCGAAGTCGAAGCAGCCGCACGTAGCTCCACGCCCGCCGCCGGGTGCAGAAGCTTCCAGACACGCCTGGAATTCAACGTAGTCATACAGGTCCACGTCGCCATCGCCGTCGCAGTCGCCGGTGGGCACGGCCACCAGTTCGCCGCAACCGATCGTGTTAACCACCGCGCCGGGTTCCTGCGACAGGTGAACGTAGTAGACTCGGCAATTGTCCAACGTGATCGTGGAGCCAGTCCGCAGCACCAGGTTGTAGGTGTACAGTGCTTCGCCGCAGGGTCGCTGGCCGGCAAGGTCGTTGTCGAACGCGTCAACAAACTGAACTTCGGCACCTGCTGCCACCTCCAGGTCACCGATCATGAAGTTGCTGTCCAGGCCGGTCGCTGCCGCTCCCAGGTCCAGCCCGGCCACCTCGAACGATTGCGGGCTGACTCCGTCGAGCAGCAGGCCGCCGGCATTCCAGACGAAAGCGGCGGGCGACGTGGACTGATTCTTGAAGTCTCCGCCCAACGCCACCGGAATCGTTGACGAGACCTCCACTGCGTTGGTTGTACCTATGGTGAAGGAGTCCGCGACGTCGAGTCTCGCGCTGCCTTGCACCCCGAGGATTGGCGGCGCACACCCGGGTATAACGGGGTCGGCGCAGACCCCGTCGACCACCGAAATCGTCGTGACGTCCGCGAACATGTCATAGTCCAATGTCATCCGCCCACCGGTTCCGTCTGGCGATCCGATAGTCACGTCGTCGGCCAGAATCATGGCGTCCGAGTGGGCGGCTGGTTGGAGCACGCCCTCGGCCCCGATCGTCAGTGTTGTGTTGAAGATCAGATCGGTCGCGCCGCTGACCTGGACAGTGCCAGCATCGCCGATAGAGAGCGACTGGCCGGACAGCGTGCCGCTGGCGGCCCCGCCCGGAGCGAGCTCGATCATGCCGCCCTGGGCGGTGAAATCATGCAGCGTGCCGGTGATGTTGAAGTCGCCCGTCGCGGTGACGACCCCGCCAGGCATCGCCGTCAGATCTCCGTTGAGCGTCAGGTCGCCTTGAAAGTCTATCGTGCCTTCGTTGGTGATGTCGGCGTCGATCTGCCCGCCTACGCCGGTGATCGTTCCGCCGGCTCGGTTTGCTAGCCCGAACGGACAACT
>JANQGB010000481.1 GCA_028277545.1 Phycisphaerae bacterium
CGCACCGCCGAAGCCCGTTACCGCGATCTATCCATGAAACGCAGCAGCGGTTCGCGGGAGATCACCCGCATCGAACTCTCCGGCCTGTACGTGACCGCCGACAGCCTGGAGACCGTGGAACCAGTCTCCCAGATGGTCTCCCGTGTCTTTGAGAAGCGCCACGAGAAAGGTGACTTCGAGGTGCGCGTGCCGCTCGAACGGCTGAAGATGGCTGAGAAGAAGAAACGGAACCAGAAGTTCCTGTTGGGCTTCATTGCCGGCATCTCTCTGCTGGTCGGCGGAATCGGCATCATGAACATCATGCTGGCCACCGTGACTGAACGGACGCGTGAAATCGGCATTCGCCGGGCGCTGGGTGCCAAACAACGACATATCACGGTTCAGTTCCTGGTTGAGACAGTGGTACTGAGCATGGCTGCCGGCCTGGTGGGGCTGGGGCTGGGCTGGCTCAGCGCCTGGGGCATTAACCAGTTGGCCGGCTGGGAGACCATTGTCCAGGGATGGACCATGGTGGTCAGCTTCGGGCTGAGCGTGCTGGTGGGGATATTCTTCGGCATGTATCCCGCCTGGCTGGCAGCCCGCCTGGACCCCATTGAAGCCCTGCGGCACGAATAACAGCCTCTAAAACCGGCACTCGCTTACAAAAACATCTTTTTTAGTATTCAGGTGTCAACTCGATCGGGAAATCCACCCACCGGGTTGCCGGCGCGCCTCAAATGTGGTATACTTATAGGGTTAAAGGCTCCCCGCACTGACACTCTCCCCCACTGCAGGACTGAGGCACCGCGTGTGCAGGACCATTTTGTGTACCTGCACAGGACGCAGCGATTCGGGCCGATATGGCAAAACGCACCGAATCGGAGTCAGGAGCGTACAAGAGATATCGTATAGACAACAGGGAGGGACAATCAGACTCAAGGAGGCCAGCGAGGGCTGGCCGGGCCCGGGTGGGCCCAAGACAGGAGTGTTAGACATGACAGCCAAGCAAAAGCCAACGCGGGGAAAGGAACGAGACGGCTCGCCCCCTCTCGAGGTGGCGCCGCCGGTTGCCAGCGTCCTGAACACACTCAGCGATGAAGATCGCGAGCTGCTCGACAAGGTCCGGGTAGAGACACCCGATTTTGTGGATCATCCGGAGTTTCACGAGCGCGGTGCCGAGGCCGCCCTGTTTGGCAGCGTCGCGGAGTTGGCCGCTGCAGGGCCTCCACGGTTCGCAGCGCTGGGCCCTGTTGACTCCCGCGACGGCGGAGGCAAGTCGGGCCTCCCCACCTTGACGGCGGCCCAGGAACGCAAGTTGTTTATGCAGCTCAACTACGCCCGCATGCGCGTGGGGCGGATAGTGGAGGCCCATGCCAGCAAGCGCCTGACCGGGCTCGCCACGCGGCAACTGCTGGCCTGGAATCACCGCGTGCTGGAACTGCGGGCCACCATTGTTCGGCTGAACGTGCCTCTGGTGTTGGCTATGGCCAAGAGGACGCGCTTGGTCTCCATGGACTACAACGAGCTGATCAGCGAGGGCAACATGGCCTTGCTGCGCAGCGTCGACAAGTTTGACTGCGGCCGGGGCTTCAAGTTCAGCACGTATTCGTGCCGGGCCATCCTCAAAGCCTTCTCCCGGGTGGCCATGCGTGCCAGCCGGTACCGCGGCCGGTTTCCGGCCGAGTTCGATCCGGCCCTGGAACAGGACAACTACATCGAGGAAAAGCGCGACACCATCGAAGAGGACTGTGTCGACGAACTCAAGAGCATCCTGGTCAAGAATCTGGCTGATCTTACCGACGTGGAGCGGACCGTGATCCGTGAGCGGTTCGCGCTGGCAGCACCCGATCCGGATACGGCCGCCCCGAAGACGCTGGAGCAGGTGGGCTCGATCATCGGAGTGACCAAAGAGCGGGTCCGCCAGATTCAGAACAAGGCACTGCGGAAGATCCGCACCGCACTGGAGGACCGATACCTCGCGGCCTAGGCGCCGCCTTGATCCGATACTCCAAGCTCCTTCTGCTGTATTGACAAGTGCCCCGGCCCGGGTTGGCCGGGGCTTTGTCTGCGCCCGTCGCAGCGGCGGAACATTTGGGTGTCGACCACGTGGTGCCCTGGTATAATGCGCGGCATGATGCGACAGCTTCATGCATATGTGGCGACGCAGCAGGTCGTCGTGGCGGCAGCCGCCGCGACAGCGTTGCTGATACTGGCAGGCGGAGGCTGCGGACCCCGCGCCGCGGTGGATCTTTACCAGCCGCGGGCGACGGGGCAGCAGCAGTTGGTGCAGCTTAACAGTGCCTGGGCTCACTTCGCTACTGGCGACGGGCTCGGTGATCGACTGCTCCTCTCCTGGCCGTTACCGGGCTCACGGGCCGGGCGAGAGCAATATCACCTTTACCTGCAGGTGGAGCGGGCCGATGGGACTTTCAGTGCTGGCAAGGCAGCTACGACGGATGACATAGTCTGCGGCTTCCTGATACAGCGCTCAGGGCGGCTGGCCGGCTTGGCCGGGCTGTCGGGAGGAACGCTGACCGTCTCCGGCAACGACGCCGTCCGGGTCGGTGAACTGGATCTGGAATGCGTGGACGGCGCCCGCATTCGCGGCAGCTTCCGGGCCACCCGTGAGGACCTGACGGTGGAGTTCTTCGAGGAAGACCATGCGGCGGACCTGGCGTTGCTGGAGCCGGCCGGCGAGGTAGACCGGGCCATGGCGGGTGCGGCGCAGCCGGCACCCCCCGCCCGACCGTCCAAGAGTGAATCTGGAGGTTAGAATGCAGGCTTTGTGCTCGCACCTGTTGATCGTCGGGGCCTTGACCGTCGTGGCGCTGGCCGGCTGCCAGGGAGGTGGTTCCGGGGCAACGCAGATAGTGGTGCCCGGCGGCACCGGCGACGGCGATGGGGGCACCGGTCAACCGGCGGGCGGAGGCGACGCCGGTAATCCCGCCGACGGCACCGGCGGCACAGATGGTGGCGGATCCGCTTCCGACCCCGGCGGCAATGGTGATAGCGGCGATGACGGTGACGACGGTTCCGATACGGAACCTGACCCCAACATCGAGCCGCCAACAGTGGCGCTTAACGTGAGCAGCGAGTTTCCCATACCTGGGGAACTGGTACGCCTGGTCTGCACGCCGATCGACGAGGGTGGTAGTACAACGACATCGTACTTCTTCAGTTCCCTGGCGAGTGAGTTGCCAATCCAGCAGGACGGTAGTTCCACTGCCACTTTCGTTGCGATTTCCGGCCTGCAGAACGTCCCCTTCGAGTGCACCGGGACCAACGAGGCCGGCACCGGCCAGCCGTCAGCCCCGGTGCTCATCACCGTCATCGAGTAGATAGAACTGGTTATATACGGGCCTGACCGGCATCACCCATTTGCGGTCCGCCCTGCCGGAAAGTAGACTCCGTCCCTTTGCCGCTTCGCCTGGGCCGGGACCCGGCCTGCCGCCGATTCCCCGGGGCAGCGCCGCCGTCTGTGCGGCCGGCCGAAGAGGCCGGGTGATCGGGTCGAAGGTAACTCGGTGAGGAGTCTCCAAGCGCATGTCTGAGGAAACCAGCGGTTCGGGTCGCGGTTCGTACGATTTCACCGCCATCGAGGCCAAGTGGCAGGAGTACTGGGCAGCCCACAAGACCTTTCGCATGGCCAACCCGGGCGATCCTGGCTTGGACCCGACCAAGCCCAAGTGTTACGTTCTGGATATGTTTCCCTACCCCTCGGGGTCCGGGCTGCACGTGGGGCACCCGCTGGGCTACTGCGCCACTGACATCTACTGCCGATACAAGCGCATGCGGGGCTTCAACGTCCTGCACCCCATGGGCTTCGACGCGTTCGGCTTGCCGGCCGAGCAGCACGCGATCGAGACCGGCGTCCACCCCAGCGTTACAACCAAGCAGAATATTGACACCTACCGCAGGCAGCTGCGGATGCTTGGGTTCAGCTATGACTGGGACCGCGAAGTGGCCACTTGCGATGCGGCGTACTACCGCTGGACGCAGTGGATCTTCGTCCAGATGTTCAATAGCTGGTACGACCGGGAGTTTGACTGGCAGGACGAAGATGGCCGCCCCTACAAGGGTCGGGCACGCCCGATCCATGACCTGGAACTCCAACTGGAGATGGGTCAGTTCGGCGTGGATGACGCCGGCGGGCTGATCCGCGACCCGCAGGAAGCCCCACATCTCAAGTGGGCCGACCTTGATCCGGCCGAGCGGCGACAGGTGATCAACAACCAGCGACTGGCCTTCGTGGACGAGGTGGCGGTGAACTGGTGTCCGGCTCTTGGCACCGTGTTGGCCAATGAGGAAGTCACTGCCGACGGGCTGAGCGATCGCGGCAGCCATCCGGTTTTCCGCCGCCCGCTGCGGCAGTGGATGCTGCGAATCACCACCTATGCCGAGCGCCTTCTGGACGACCTCGAGGCACTGGACTGGCCCGAGCCGATCAAGCTCATGCAACGCAACTGGATCGGGCGAAGTGAAGGCGCCGACGTGGACTTCGCGATTGTCTCGGGTGGACCGGAGGCGCCGACGGTCGGCAACGCCCAAGCCTGGCGCGACGACCGCTGCCAGGGCTTCCCGGCCAAACCCGAGGATTTCACCATTCGGGTCTATACTACACGCCCGGACACGCTGTTCGGGGCAACGTACATGGTCCTGGCTCCCGAACATTACCTGGTAGAGCGGATAACGACCGAGGAACAGCGCGACGCCGTGGCGAAGTACGTCGAGACCGCCCGTCACAAGTCGGACCTCGACCGCACGGCCGACACCAAGGACAAGACCGGCGTCTTCACCGGCGCCTACGCGCTCAACCCGGTTAACGGCCAGAGCGTCCCGATCTGGGTGGCGGACTACGTACTGATGGGCTACGGCACGGGTGCGATCATGGCCGTGCCTGCCCACGACACACGGGACATGGAGTTCGCCAAGCAGTTCGGACTGCCCATCATCGCCGTGGTGCAGCCTGAGGAGGAGTGGTTTCACGAGCAGATACAGCGCGAGGCGCTCGACGCCGAGTACTGTGCCCGCAGAGGCAAAGCGGACCTGCCGGAGCAGCTTATCACGTCGGCAACGGCCGCCGCTGGAACGCTGGGCGG
>JANQGB010000488.1 GCA_028277545.1 Phycisphaerae bacterium
CACAAGACCTTCAGCACGCCGCACGGCTGCGGCGGGCCCGGCGCAGGGCCGGTCGCCGTAGCGGAGCATCTGGTCCCGTTCCTGCCCACGCCGCACATCATAAGGCGGGAAGATGGTACCTACGGGTGGGACTACGACCGCCCCAAGTCGATCGGCAAGGTGCGGTCCTTCTACGGGCAGATAGGTGTGCTGGTGCGGGCCTATACCTACATCCGGTCGCTGGGGGCGGACGGCCTGGTGGACGTTGCTCGCAAGGCTGTCCTGGCGGCCAACTACCTCGCAGCCCGTCTCAAAGACCGCTACGAGATGCCCTTCCCGGCACCCTATGCCCATGAGTTCATCACCATCCCGCGGTTCGACGAGCAGGGCGTGGGCAACGTGGACGTCTCCAAGCGGCTGCTGGACTTCGGCATCCACCCGCCGACCATGAGTTGGCCGATCCATCACTGCCTGATGATTGAGCCTACGGAGACCGAGTCGCTGGAATCGCTCGATGCATTCGCGGAAGCCATGCTGACCATCGCGGACGAGGCGGAGAAGCATCCCGAGCGGGTCAAGCAGGCCCCCCACCATACACCTATCCGCCGCATGGACGAAGTTGCGGCCAACCGGAAGCTGAGCGTGCGCTGGAGACCCGAGTAGGATCACTGCCAGGCCGGTGATAAGCCGGAGGCGCCGACTCGGAAACAGTGGAGTGACGCCACATGGCAGCATCGGCGCCGACACTGCGAGTAGTCCACGACCCTCCGCAAGCCGGGGCGGTCAACATGGCAACCGATGAGGCCCTGCTCGGCCGGGTGGGCCGTGGCGACTCGCCGCCAACGCTGCGACTCTATCAGTGGACGCCGCCAACCATCTCGTTGGGGTATTTTCAGAAGTACACTGACTACGAACTACTGCCCCCACCGGCCGGCGAATTGGCTGTGGTTCGGCGGCAGACCGGCGGCGGCGCCATCCTGCACGACCGGGAGCTGACCTACTCGCTGGCCCTGCCGCTGGGACACTTCCTGCTGGACGGCGGGCCTAACGAACTGTACGCCCAGGCCCATGACGTGGTGATTGCCTGTCTGGCAAGGATGGGTATCGAGGCCTGGCGCGGGTGCGAGACCGACGCATCGACGGCCGCCCGAGGGCCGTTCTTCTGCTTCGCCCGCCGTCACTGCTACGACGTACTGATCGGCGATGATAAGGTGGCCGGCAGCGCCCAGCGCCGCACCAGGGACGCCCTGCTGCAGCACGGCTCGATTGTCTGTCAACGTCAGTTCGAGCAACAACCTGCCGCTACCACCGAGTTTGAGCCCGGACAGATTGCGGAGCTATTCAAGACGAACTTCGCCAGCGTCACCGACTGTCAACTCGTGGACGGCGCCTGGACCGCGGCGGAGCGAGAGGTCGCGCGGGATCTGGTAGCCAAGCACAATAGCCGCGAGTGGCTGGAGCGATTGTGACGCTCGCAGGCTGACCAGAAGTCAGTCGCCGGCTCTCCGCTAAACGTCCTCATCCCCAGAGCCGACTGTGCGCGGCGGTATCAAAGTGGACTACTCGGGTCCTGAGGGAAGCATGGCCGCCTCGATCTCCTGCCTGCGGGTCTCAATCTCCGCTCTCATCGCTGCCAGCCGTTCTCTGAACTCCTCCTCAGGCTCGTCGGGATCCCGCTCGCAAATACTGGCGCCCTGGAAGAAGCGCACACTGTCCTCCACTTCCTCACGGCTGAAGTCCTCAGCGCGAAGCTCGGTTGCGTCGTGAGCCAGGTAGACGATACTGAAGCGGTCTTCTTCCGGCTTCTGGCGATCGAATATTATCTCCATGGTCACCACGCCATCCATGACGTCCTTCTCGCTGAACAGGGTCAAGCGATCGACGCCCAACTGGTACAACTGCACGAGAACAACCGCATCCAAGAGGAGCGTCCGGTCCAGCCGATCCGGAGGAGACAGCATGTTATTCCAACCGTAGTCCACAACGGCCTGAGTGTCATCGTCCAACCGCTCCACCATCGGCGCGGTCATTGGCCTACATCCGGCAAGAAGCAGACAAAGCAGCGGAATCAGGCGTGGCATGGCAGGCTCCTTGCTCTGGTCGGGTCTCGTGCGTGTTCGGTCCGCCCGCACGCGGGCGCGTGGCGCGATGGTTGCGTCACTGACATAGACTACCCCCAGAGAGTCCAGGTTAGTGAACCGGGCCGGACTCTCTTCTGCGCGCCGTCAGTCGCCGGCGTCCAGCAACCGCAACGTCTCCCCCAGCGGCCTGACGCCCTCCGTGGCACCGGGGGCGACGACGCACTGGGCGGCCACCGCGTTGCCCAGGCGTGCAGCCTGAACG
>JANQGB010000497.1 GCA_028277545.1 Phycisphaerae bacterium
GTTCGTATTGCTGAAGGAACCGCCCAGCGGCGACCACGTCCTCGATGTCCTCATCTGACATCACCGAGCCGAAGTCGTGGCCGTTCAGGACCCCCGGTCCGTCGCCGCCGCTGGGCGGTTCCTTCAGCAATACGAACATCTCGGACTCGGTCAGCGTCGTTCCGAGCACGCCCGGGAAGCCGGTGCGGTGTGGACCCGCGCCGTACTGCCCGTCGACGCCCTTGTAGTCCCACCCGTGGCACTCATTGCAGCGCCAGGTGGCTGAACCGGTGCTCGGGTTGCTGGTCTGATCAGGGCGTAGCTCCCAAAGCGGATGGTCGCCCTCGGGTTCGGGGAGGGCCAAGTGAGACCACCAGTTGTCGTAGTATTTGCCGCCCAGAACCGCATTGCCGCCAGCCTCGCACTCGTCGGGAATCCCGTTGCCGTTGAGGTCCAGGCTGGTGCCCAGGGCGATGTCTTCAGAGTCGGGGACGCCGTTGAAGTTGCAGTCTGCGCACGGCGTAGAGAGGGTCACGGCATCAACTGCCGCCTCCACGACACTGTTGTTGGGGTTGTCATCCACGGAGAATCGAATCTGCGTAGTATCCGACGGCGTCACGAAGTCGTCCAGCAGCACGGAGTTGGTGCGCCACTCCTCAACGGCCGTGTCGTTGTGCAGCGCCACTTCAACCCAGTCCGTGCCGTTGACCGACACCTCCACGGAGAGCTTGTCATTTCCGCCGCCGTCATCCCAGTAGAACCAGTACGCGTACTCCAGGTACACGTTCCCGGCGCTTAGATCCACAACCGGCGACAGCAAACGCGTCGGGCCGCCGTCAACATCGGAGTTGCCCGGGACGTTGGCGGTCAGGTAGCATTGCCCCCCGCCGTGGAAGTCGTCGGTCGGATCACCGCGGGTTCCGGCGCCGGCAGGGTCTCCGCGCTCCCAGGCCCCATCCGTCAGATCGATGCTCTCGACGGTCCAGCCGAGGTCGGCTTCGAAATCGTCCTCGAAGAGCACGATGTTGCAGGGCATCGCGCAGTTCGGCCCGGATACGTTCAAGGTGAAGGGGCCGTCGGCGCCGTTCTTGCCCGATACGCGGATGACGTACTCGGTTCCGGCGGTCACCTCTACGCTCAAGCTGGACTGCTCCCCGCAATCATCGTCGTTGCAGCCCAACTCGTTGGCCGTGGTGCCTGAGCAGCCGCTATGGATCGAGAGCACCGTGTCGAACGCCGAGCCGCAGGTGTCCACGGTCAAGGTGCCGTCCGCCGCGGGCCGGTAGGTGTACCACACATCTGGAGAGGTGCCGGAGGAACCGCACGAGGCGGAACCGTCGTTGGTCGCGTCGGCGGTCGTGCCGCTGTACTCGCCCGGGCATACCGGGACGGCGTCCTCACAGGAGTCGATATCCTCCCACTGGCAGAACTGGTCGCACCCGTCGCCGGGTTCGCCGCCGCCGTCGTCGCACTCCTCGCCGAACTCGACGATGCCGTTGCCGCAAACACTTCCGCCGCCTAGCGGGACGATCTTGAACACCTCGCCGCCCAGGTCGCAGATATACAACTCGCCGGCAGCATCCTGCCCGAAGGAGGAAATGGAACTAATGAAGCCTACGTCGGGTGTCAGCTCCGTAGTTCGATCCTGTTCGTCAACCACGACACCGTTTACATACCGGAAGCTCCTGATCCAGTCGGAGCAGTACTCGGCGTAGAAGTAGGTGCCGGCCAGATCGGGCATCAGGCAGCCGCGATACACGTAACCGCCGGTTACGGAACAGGCCCCCCCGGAGTGAGAATACTCGAGAATGGGAAAGACCATGGTGCTGGGCGGGTCGCAGCCGGTGGTGTCGAACTCATGGTCCCCTTCGTAGCACCGCCAGCCGTAGTTCTCGCCACCGGCGCTATCGGCCGGCTGGAAGTCGATTTCCTCCCAGGCGTTCTGTCCCACGTCACCTATGTAGATGTCGCCGCTTTGCCGGTCGAAGGAGAACCGCCAGGGGTTACGCAGGCCATAGGCCCAAATTTCGGGCAGTCCGCCGCCGCCTGCGAAGGGGTTGTCCGGCGGGATGTAGGGCGAATCGCCGTCGACATCGAGGCGCAGCATCTTGCCCAGCAATGAGTTAAGATCCTGGGCCCGGTCATTGGGGTCGCCGCCGCTGCCGCCGTCTCCCATGCCGACGTACAGGTAGCCATCGGGACCGAACTCCAACTGCCCGCCGTTGTGGTTCGGAAAATCCTGGTTGATGGTCTTGAGAATCAAAGCGCTGCCGGGATCGGCCACATTCGGATTGCCGGAGACCGAGTAGCGTGCGATGACCGTGTTGCCCGCGTTGTTGGTGTAGTCCACGTAGAAATAGCCGTTGGTGTCGTAGTCCGGATGGAAGGCCATGCTTAGCAGGCCTTGCTCGTTTCCGCTCGAACCCACGAGTGAGTTGATGTTCAGGAAGGGCGTGGGCAGAACCTCACCGGCGGTGAGTATCTTGATGACGCCGTCCTGCTCGACGATGAACAGACGGGCGAGGTCGCCGGGCGGCGAGGTGACGAACACAGGCCGGTTCAGGCCCGAGGCAACCCGGATTGTGGTCAAGGTCGTGGTGGCAAAGGTCTCGCACTCGTCCGGGATGCCGTTGCCGTTGCAGTCGGCGCTGGTCCCGTCGGCAATGTCCTGGTCATCCGGAATGCCGTTCGTGTTGCAGTCCTGCGGTCCGTTATCGGGGCCCTCGATGATGCCGTAAACCGAAGCAGGCTCGCCCGGCTTGAACAGGCCCAGGGTCACCTGGGTGCTGGCCGGCGGAGCATCGACATCGAACCAGAAGTTGTACAGCGTTGACCAACGCAGGGCGTTGGCGTTCGGGTTGGTGCCGTAATCATCGGTCGACCAGGTCAACAGCCCGTCGGCGACGCTGGCAGTCCAGTCGGTCAGGTCGTAGGGCTCGCCGCTGTGATAGTCGACATCGTGGAAGCCGATGTTGGACACGGTCGCTCCGTCCGGTATCGGGACGCTGAAGGAGCCCATCGAGCGGTCCGAGTTGAAGTTGTGAATCGCGTACTCATAGTGCCATACGCCGCCACCCAGATCGGTGGCCTTTTCCGCCAACATGAACAAACCTTCGTCGGGCACGAATACGTCGGTCTCGTTCACCGCCGGATCGTTGTCCGCCCAGGCGCGAATTCCAGGCTGCTCGCGCTGAGTCTGGGCCGAGGTCAGCGAGATGTTCCAGGCTGATCCGCCCCCGCTGACGGCCACTTGTCGATACGAAGCGTTGTTCAGGCCGTTGCCCGCCAGGGCGTCGTCAGCGGTAATGTAATGGGCTTCAACGAAGTAATCGCCGCCGCCGTCCTGGGCCGGATCCAGGTCTGATATGTCGACCTGCAAACGCTTGTAGATCGTGTCGCCGGTTTGTCCCTGGAAGCTGTAGGGGTACTCGTAGTAGCCAGTGTAGGCGTTGACCTCGAAGCGCGGTCCGAGCCTGGTCTGAGAGCCGTTTAGTCCGCAACAATAGGGATCCGAACAGCCCACGCCCAGCACCGTGCCGCCGTGGCCGTTGCAGCCGCAGCCGCACGCGTTCTGCGTCAGAGCAGTGAACCCGTGTTTGAGCCAGCTCATCCCCACCTGTCTGAAGCGGCCATCCTTGAGTTGGTACATGTTCTGGGGGATCACTGGGTGCTCGTTCGTACCTGCGATCCAGAGGAGGTCTTCGTCACCGATGTTGCACGACGTAGTCCCCACGGCGAAGGCCTCGATGCCGCCGACACTGTCGTAGTTGCTGAGGTCCAGCACCTCGCCGACGATGACATCCGGTCCGACCGGCTGGTCGCACTCGGTCGGAGTCCCTCCGGCCCGGTCGCCATCTTCGTACTCGCTTTCGACTGGCGGCTCGTCGCCACCGGTCCAGTCCGCGGCGGCGCTGGTCAGTAGCATGCCGACGACGGCTCCCCTCATGGCCGGATCCCCAAGCCTGTCAGCCAACGCGGCTGAAATGGCCATATCGCTTTCGATCAGGAGTGTTCCCGCCAACCGATCAAACCCGATCTTGATGTCTTGAAGTTCCAGCAGCGCAGTTTCGTCGCCGGCGCCACCCGTAGCGGCGAAGAACGAGCCGGGTGACCTGTCCCTCGCGGTGCGGAGGGTGAACCCTGACAGCACGGCATCATCAACGGCGGACGAGAACACGACCGCCTGAGCGTGACGAATCTCGCCGCCGGAGAACTCCTCGATCACGCCGCCTTGCGTCAGCAAGACCAGGTTGGAGTCGGCGCCGACAGGCAGTGTCAGCCGCCCGCCAACGGCCACCGAGGCTTCATTGTCCAGCGTGCTGACAGTAAGCCCGAGTGCGGCGAGCCTGTTGTCGTCGAAGAAGACGCTTGTTGATCCCCCTCGCACCGTCCAAATGGTCTCCGCTGCCGTCAAAGTCGGCGCCGCCGCCAAGGCCAGCAGCGCCATCGCAAGAACCTGCCCCCGGTCTCGAACAATGCTGGCGTTCACTACTTGCTCCTCTGCAAACAAGAGTTGTCTTGCGTCGCGTCGCGCCCCTCCGGAGCCCGCGCGGTGTACACCAACCGGGGACGGCGCAGCCGCCGCCAGGATGGCACGTTCACCTGGATGTAAAGCACAGAAGCCCCGACGGGGCCTCTCCAGCCTCTTCACAGGTTATCAGACCGGGGCGGCGGAATCAACGAGGTATTGTCAGAAGTCGTTGCCGGGCCAAGCTTTGGAGGCAAATTTTTTGACTTCGGCCCATTTCTTAAGGTGGCTTCTGCAACTGGGTCCGGCAGCCGGCGTCGCGACCGCTGGTGTCTTGCGTCGAATCACTGAAACGCCAATACGCCGCGACCACGAAACGTCAAAGGGTCAAAAAGTCAAAAGTCAACACTTCGAAACGTCCTTATAGCTCGCGCACGCAGTTGCCTGTGTATATGAAGCGCTCGCCGGCTTCGACCATCTCGAAGTCGCTCACCTGTAGATCTGTCAGGTCGCGGGTGCCGAGCAGGTCTTCCCACTTCGCTGTCGTAAAGCGGTCGCTTTGGGCGGTCAGGGCTATGTTGCCGCCGTCAGCCAGGAACATGCCGTACGTCTGCATCGCCCGGGCCACTACTCGGGCACCGTCGCTGGGCAGCGTATCGACCGGATAGTCGCTTCGCAGGCGGAGGCGGGCTCCATATGGCGGTGCCGATGCCGGTCCAGCGGTTGCTCCCGTGGAGTGAGTGGCCGGGTGAACGTAGACTCCATTGCGGATGCGGTCGTTGGGCAGGATGAAGCGAATTGCGTGGTCGATCGACCCGGCCGCCACTTCGTCAGCCGTGAAGAGGAGCGGGGCGATGGGGTAGCCGGCGGCGTCGGCGCTGGTGCAGTTCTCGCCTCGGCCTGACGGCGGATAAACGCGGCTCAGATCCCAGACCGCCAGGCAACCGCCGGAGAATTCGTCGCCGTTGATGTCAGCCCGCCACATTTCGTAGAGCGTGCTGGTCGACTCCTGAACGACAATCAGGTGACAGTCCCCATCGCTCTCACAGGCGTATCCGTCTTCGCCCTCGAGGGCTCCGCCTGGTGGCACTGGCATGCCGGTCAGATCGCAGTCGGGCGAGAAGTGATCGTCCGTTGGCACGAAGGACAGAAGCTCGACGTCCTCGTCGGCTTGCAGGACCTCAATGGAGAAGTCGACGCGCATCTGGCCCGTTCCCCAGCCGCCGGCGGCCTCCAGCCAGGCGATGACTTCGGCCGACTGGCCGTCCAAAGGGGCGGCCGAGACATCCTGGTACCAGATTGAGTCGCTCGGGAAATAGGACGGTGATGTATCCGGCTGGCTCTCACCTTCACCCGCATCGATGCTCCCAACGCCTGCACCGCCGCCACCGGACGGCGTTGAGCAGCCGATCGTCAGGATAATGCCGACCGGAAACACAACGACTAAACACCGCGTCAGGTTTGCGAAGATCACCCGAAGGCCTCCCCTGTCGAGCAAGCAGGAACACGCCCACCGGTTGCGACCATCCTCCGCGTGACGCAGCCGATCAGCGGCGCCCTCCGGCCGAGCGCAGCGTTGCTCACAGGTCCGTTGCGGTCGACTCCAGCGTAAGCTCCGGTCCGAGTTCGTTGTTTTGCGGGTTGCGCACGCGGTAACGAACCTGGAATCGCGCGGTGCCACGCGGAATGGCGTGCAGTTGCAGCTCGTAGCTCTCCTCTGTTACCTCGGTTGCGGAGACAAGCGTCCAGGCACCCTCGCTGGCCACCACCTTCCCGCTGGTGACCACGTATACGTGCGTCTCTCCCGTCGATTCGAATGTGCGCAGATCGAGGTCGTCGAGAAGGGCCATGGCTTCGACGCCAGGAACCGCGTCCCCGTCGGCCGTCACGCTCTCCAGCTTGAGGCCGAACAGGGGGTCGCGGTACAGGGCACCGCCCGCGCCAGTGGGCGGGGCGGAAAAGGGAACCACAATTTCGCGTGCTGTGCTGAAGTGTTGCGCCGTAAAGGTCGTCATCGAACTATCCGCCCGATGGCAGGCGGTGATGCACGGCAGCAGAACTGCCGGCATCAACCACCTGCCCGTTAGTACACATCGGTAACTACCGTACATGGGTCATCATTCTCCCGCCAGCACGGTGCTGCTACTTCTTTCCGCCGCCCTTGGCACCGCCGCCTCCCTTGGCGCCGCCGCCCTTCTTGGGAGCCGGGTCCTTGTGTTGCGGGACTTTCCACTTGCCGTACTTCTTTCGCTGCGGCTCTCCCTTGGCCTTGCGGTGTTCGTTCTCCACGCCGGTGGTCTTAACTTCCTCTTTCTTGACGTCTACCTTGCCGTCGGCGGTCTTGGGGATCTTCCCGTCGGCGGCGTGCTTGGCGTGGGTGGCCTCGTGTACCAAAGAACTCTCCGGGTCACGTTCCGTGCCATCGCTGAGCTTACCCTTCTTGTTAGGGTCGAAGTGGATTGTACCACCGGAGCCCTTCTTGGGGTCCATGGCGCACTTCCAGCCGTCGGCGGTGTACGAGTTGCCAGTCTTGCCCACGATGATGGTGACCGTCTTGTCCTTCCGGGTCTCCAGATCCTCCATGTTCTTGACGCCCTCGGGCTTGGAGCCGTCCTTGTTCTTGCGTTTCTTGGCGTCCTCCCACATCTTCTTGGCCTTCTTCAGATCTTCGTCGGTGGCGCCCGGGCCCTTCTTCCAAACCACCTTCAGTCCGAAGGGATCGAGGAAGGTCCAGGGATTCGAACCGACGTAGGTGTAGCCATTGCCGGAGTTGGCCTCGTCTCCCCAGATACCGATGGAATCGCGAGTGGTGAATCGTCCGGTCTGGGGATCGAGATAGCGGGTGCGGAAGTGGTACAACGTGGTCTCGGAGTCGTACCTCCGCCCGGTGAACAGGTAGGGATTGCCCACGCCAGACCGATCGGTGACGAGCTCGAAGGCGGTATCGGCTGCGAAGTTACCCCAGGCACCACCTCCGTGGCTG
>JANQGB010000559.1 GCA_028277545.1 Phycisphaerae bacterium
GGAGACGTTGCTGCATACGTTCCGGAGAAGGCTGCGGTGCTCGATGAAGATTGTCTGTCCACGCTGCACCATAGAGGTCGCGCTAAATGCCGGCCAGGAGTCCACCGCTTGCCCGAGTTGCGGGCAGCCGTTGGAACAGTCTGAACCACGCGATCCCTGTGCGGACGACGATGTACTGGACCAGCTCACCGACGACCTGCGAGACGCCTTCGGGCTCGGCGCCTTTCCGCTACAGCTTGACCTCACGCATGCCGCCGTCGCAGAGACGGTAGAGCAGTCGTGCGGCCGCAGTCTGGGGTGGGAGGTAGGGGCCACGGATCGGCGCCTGGGGGACTTCGTCCTCATTGAAGAACTGGGTCGCGGCGGTATGGGCATCGTCTATCGCGCCCGCCAGGAGTCGCTCGACCGCGAGGTCGCCCTCAAGGTTCTGCCCACCATGGCACTCCGCAGACCGGCCTCTGTGGTCCGGTTCCGCCGTGAGAGTCGCGCCGCTGCTCGCCTGCATCACACTAATATCGTGCCGGTCTACGCCCGGGGCGAACACGACGGCAGCTACTACTACGCCATGGAACTCATCGAAGGCGAGAGCCTGGCCTCCGTTCTGCGGAATGCGTCCACCGTCGTGGGTCTTACACCCCGGCATGGCGGCTCCGGTTCCGGGGCCGACACGGCCCCCAGCGAGCCCCGTAGCGGCGGCGGCTGGGAAGACCGCGACGACAGGGACATTACTCAGGTCCACCGATCCCGCCACGACTACCGCCGCATAGCCGGGCTGATGGCCGAGGTGGCTGACGGGCTTGAACACGCCCACCGCTGCGGAGTGATCCATCGCGACGTCAAACCGCAGAATCTGCTGCTGGGCGTGGACGATCACCTGCACATAACCGACTTTGGCCTCGCCTACCTGCAGGACGAGCCGCACCTCACCGCCAGCGGCGACTTGATGGGCACGCCTGCTTACATGTCCCCCGAACAGATCGAGGGCCAACCAAGGCTGATCAGCGAGCGCACCGACATCTACTCCTTGGGCGTGACGCTGTACGAACTGCTCACGTTGAAACCACCGTTTGAAGGCAAGACGCGTGATCAGATTATTACCCGCATCTGCAACTCCGAGCCGCAAAGCCCGCGTCGATTCGACCGCCGAATTCCCGCGGACCTGGAGACCATCTGCCTGCGGGCGATAGAGAAGGAACCGGACCGTCGCTACGTCTCGGCCGCGACGATGGCCGAGGACCTCAGGCGGTTTGCCGACGAGCGGCCCATCCTCACCCGCCGCACCAGCCGGCTATCGAAAGGCCTGAAGTGGGCCCGGCGCCACAAGGCGGCCACCACCGCCATTGTCGCCGTGACTCTCCTGGTGACTGTCGGTGCCATTTCGCTGGCCGGTCTGGCTGCCTCTCGACACGCCCGGGCTGACCGGCTACTCGATCAGGCCTACCGGCACCTCGTCTACCTCGATTACCGCCAGCCGGCACAGGCGATCTCGACGCTGGATCGGGCGGAGGATCTCGGCGGCGATCCTGATAGGATCACTCTGCTGCGCGCCATACCCGCGATCCGCGAAGCCAATCGCGAGCAAGCCATAGCGGACCTGACCGGGTTGCACGAGCGCCATCCGAACGACGTCGAGGTGCTATACCTGCTGGCCTGGGCCCATCGACGTAATGACCAGCCGGACAAATCGAGAGCTCGATTCGATCAAGCGGAAGAACTTGGCGGCCCCGTTACCGCTGCGCAGTGGTTCTTCCGTGGGCTGGCCATGCACTACCGCGACCCAGCCGGGGCTATCGACTCGTACAAACAGGCACGCCAGATTCTTGCCACCGAGGGCGAGTTCTACCCGCAGGCGACCCTACACCTCGCCCGGGCACATAACCAACTGATATACAAGGAACGTGAAATCGAGGCGTTCGAGGAAGCCAGTGACGCGCTTCAGGACCTGGTGGACCACCAGATCTACGGTGCCTATCCCTACTATCTGCTCTCCATATCGCATCGGTACGCGGCCGAGGTCTATCAGGAGTACGGGCCGGGCGCCGTTGATCGAATGAATAACCATTATGCCCTGGCCCTTGACTGGGCCCGCCAGGGGCAGGAGCGAGCCGAGCCCGGCAACGACGCCCCCCTCACCGCCGAGGCCGAATGTCTCGAAAGCATGGGACTTTTTGAAGAGGCAGCAGCCGTGCGAACCTCAGCCATACAAACCGCGGCCGCTGAAGTTGATCGCTGGGAGGGTTACCACTACCGCTGGCGGCTGTATTACTGGATTGGGTCACTGGATGAGGCCCTGGCGGACCTGCGGACACTCCAGGAGCTTGATCCGTCCGAGCCAGACTACGCGACGTTCTTCCCCGCCCTGGTTCACGCAGAAGACGGGCGCTTGGATGACGCCTTGGCGGCGGCGAATTCCTGCCCAGTGGAGCCGTCGGAGAACGGCGATCACCTGCTCGCCTCGGCGGTCACACTCCGCTTGCTGGGGCGGCCCGATGAGGCGGACCGGACATTCGACGCAGGCTTGGCCGAGACGGAACTGAGCGAGGAGGCCGAACAGCGACTCGCGAATCTTTACGCTCTGGCTTGCGGAGCCGAAGCCCCCGAGAGCTTTATAGGACCTGACGAGGACCAGGCCGATACTCGCAATCTTCGGGCGGCGGAGTTCTTCCATGCTGCCATAGGCAAGTTAAGCAAGGGCGACCGCAGCGGGGCGATGCGAGATTTTGAGAGGTCACACCGCGAATTCGACAGCGAAAGAGGGTACACTTACGTGGGTAAGACCCTTCTCCTCAAGCTCCGGCAGGATCCGACCTGGCCGCCGTGGATTCCTTCGCACCGCGGCGTACAGGATGGCGGTTAGTGACAGAGGGAAACGAAGCGGACGATCGCACCCCCAGGCGATCGCAGGAGTGTCGTACGATGACAACAACCAAGCGAATCCTCGTAGCGGTCCGGTTGGGGAGCGCGCCCGCGGTGCTGGCAGTGCTGTTTGGCCTGGTATTTCCCGGCGTAGGAGTGGCTGACGAGCCGGCTGTGCCCCTGGCCACTCCGTGGTACACCTTCGATCCTATGTCGCCGACCGTCCAGGACGGCTCCGTGCTGCCGGACGCGGTGCTCATGCTGGAGATGGATGAGGTACCCGGCGTTCGCTTCGACGGCTTCGGCCTGGGGCTGGGGCAGCCCGGCGATCACATCGATGCGCTGTCGGGCCCCAACTCGACTGTCGACCTCGATACGTCCTTCGTCGTGCTGTTCTCGGTGGACCGGGCCACGGTTGGCGAAGCCGCGCCCGACCCGAACCTGGTCGCTGCCGGGGTGCCCTACAACGCAACCAATCAGGCCGCCCTCAATCAGGCGGCAGGAGACCAATACCTGGGTCTGATGCTCTACACGCGCAACGGTATGTTCACGGGCCGGAGTGACGGCCAGGGGCGCGGCACCGGGAACAACACGCTGGCACTCAACAACTTCGACGAAGGCGGGCGCGACTTCGGCGCTCTACCGCCCACCAGTGCCGAAGACCAGGGAATCGGACCGCAGGATGAAGTCAGCGCCACGGCCCAAACGCCCAGCGCCCGCGGCAGTGCGGTCCTTTACTACTCGCTGAACGTTGAATCACCTTCGCTGCTAGACCTGCCGGGTGACAGCGGGGCGGACATCTTCATTGATCCGGAACCGGGCGTGCGTGGAACCGAGCAGCTCTTCGTGGACCAGTCGCAGTTGAACCTCGAAGTGGGCGACGAAATAAACGCCATTATCGTGTTCGACTCCGATGTGACGGACGGCCCCTTCGGTCCCGGCGACCAGGTGCTGTTCTCTCTCGCCCCGGGTTCGCCGTCGCTGGGTGTCAGGCTGCCGGGCGAGAGTCCGGGCGATGTCTTCAGTGTCGTACACGGCCCGGTCGAACCCGGTGCTCCAACGCTGTTCGCTTCGGCTGGCGAGTTGGGCCTCAATGTCGGCGGCGGTCCGGTGGACAACCTGGATGCCCTGGAATTCGAGTTCTGCCCCGATGCCGTGGCGTGCGCCATAGACCATGGCATTCGCGCCCCGGCGGCCATCCCAACAGCATCCGGTTGGGGGCTGGCGGCGTTGGCCCTGGTGGTCGCGGTGGGCGGCGCGGTAGTTGTTGCCCGCAGGGCGGCAGGCCGACTGAACGCGGGGTAGGTTGGGGCTACGGCCCGTCGTGCGGCTCGGTGCATTTCGGCGAGTGTGTTGCTAACGCATCGCGACCGCCAGTGCGGCGTGCCCCGTGCCGGCGCCGTCGCGGCGGTACGAATAGAACCGCCGATCGGCGATGGTGCACACACCGGCCAGGTCAATTCTCGCCGGTGCTACGCCTGCAGCCAACAACTGACCAACGTTGGCCAACCAGAGATCGAAATAGAGAGCACCCGCCCGGCGCCGGAAGAACCGCTCGTGGTCCGGCATTGTCTGAGCCGCCGCCCGACATACGTCTTCCCCGACTTCGTAACGCTCCGGTCCTGCCGACGGGCTTATCGCCGCCACGCACCTCTCCGGGCGACACGAAAACTGCTCTCTCATGGCCTTGACCAGAGCTTCGGCGATGCCGGCCACTGTTCCCCGCCAGCCTGCGTGAGCCAGGCCCAGCACCCCGGCTACCGGATCGCAAACCGAGATCAGCGGACAGTCTGCCGACAGCGCCATCAGCACCACCCCAAGTCGGTCAACGATCAGCCCGTCAGCTCCTTCGATGCACGTACCCTCAGAAGCAGGTTTGACCGCCGCGACCGCGCTACCGTGGACCTGCTGCATGGTAGTCAGCCGTGCGGCGTCGCAACCCAGCGATGCACACAGGCCTCGGCGCCGGGCCAGCGTTTCCTCCTGGTTGTGGCGTCGGGCCAGGGACATGTTGTCCGGCGGCATGGTAAAGGCGTGGCTGACAGACGCTGCGGCCAATAAGGACGAGGACATGACCTGGCTCGATCCGAGCGTCGAGGCACGCCACCCACCTCGTGCCAGGGCAGTAGAAGGATTCGGGGCGGTGTCGGGGGGATGTTCCACGGGCCTACGGCGTTCCGGACGGTGTAATGCGTAGCAGGACCTTGATGTTCTGAGGATCGGCGGCAGCGGCCATCGCCTCCACTCCCCGGTCCAGGGGGAAAGTCCGGCTCACCATCGAGCCCACGTCGACCTGTTTGCGGGCCAGCGCCTGAATGGCATCTGCAAACACCCCGCAACGGCTGCCGAGGATATTGACCTCCCCGACCACCGCCGGCGCCAGATTGAGTACCGCGTCGGTCGCGTAGGTGCTCTTGAGGATTATGGTGCCCCGTGGACGAACGAGCTGTAATGCCAGATCGAGTCCCTCCGGCGCACCGGTACACTCGACTACTGCGTCGCAATCTGCCCGAGGAACCAGCTCGTCCGCCGGGCGGGACATGATGCCCTTCTTCTCGCAAAACAGCAGCGTCCGGGGATTTCGGCCCACCACCACCAACCGACATCCCGTCGTGGCCAACACCTGGGCGACCAGCAAGCCCAGCCTGCCGCTGCCGACCACCGCCACGTTCATGCGCGGCTCGATGGGGCACTGTTTGATGACCTGATATGCGGCGGCAAGCGGTTCGACGAACACGGCCTCCTCGTCGGTAATCGAGTCGGGAAGTTCGTGCAGGTTGCGTTCCGGAAGGGCGACCAGGTCGGCGAAGCAGCCGTCCCGTCCATCGATCCCCAACACCGTGCGGTCGCGACAGTGGGTCGACAGGCCGCTGAGGCACATATCGCACTTGCGGCAGACGCAGTTGATATCCGCGACCACGCGCTTGCCGCGCCGCAGCCGCGATCCGGACACTACTTCGCCGCTCATCTCGTGCCCCATCACGCCGCGGAAGTTCATGTACCCGTGCGTGATTTGCAGGTCGGTCGCACAGACGCCGGCCCGCCGCACGCGTACCAGGCACTCATCGTCCTTGGGCTGGGGATCGGGGTAGCTGTCGTCGTAACGGACCTGACTGTCAAAGACAATCGCACGCACGGGTTGCTACGACTTATCCTTCTTCGGCCGGAACGACGCCAGTGTGCGTCGCGTGGAATCGATTGACCTTTGCCACCAGTTTCTGGAAGGTGGCTCCAGAACGTGATCCAGCGCGCCGGCATCGGCCAGGGGTTCTTCCGTGTCGGCCAGCCACTCACGCCAGCGTATTGCGTCGTGGTCGAAGGTCTTGCCGGTGAGCCTCATCAGCGATCGTTCCGCCTCGTAGGCTACGCCGAAGTCGCGCTGCTCGAGGGCATCAATCAGCGGCGGCAGCGCGTCGTTACAGGCGCAGTACCCCAACACCCTGGCGGCCGCCTGCCGGACGTCGCGCGATCCGAGAGTGGTATGGCGAATGGCGGCGTCGCGGAACGCGTCGCGATGATCCTGGCCGGTAGTCGGATTCTGTATGAGCACCCACGCCGCGCGCATGGCTTCCATCCGGATCTTGTCGTCCGTGGGCTGAGCCTGGCGCCGGTCCGGATCGGCCGGCGGCTCGGCCAGGACCGCCACGATGGTGGGTGCTGCCCGCGGATCGTTCGCTGAGGCCAGGGCTGCCAGCGCAGCACAACGCACCGCCGTGCTGCTGTCGGTGCGAGCGATGGTGTCCAAAGCGTCGAGCACGGTTTCGTGCGTGAGGTAGCGTGTCCGGGCGACCTGCTGGACGGCCTCTCTGCGCTCGTCGGGCAGCGGGCTCTCCAGGGCCCGTTTCAGATATTTGACCGCATCGCCCTCGGTCACGAAGACCGGATGCTTGTAGTGGCGCCGCTTACCCGAACATCCGCACATCGGCACCATGACCACCAGTGCGAGGCCCAGAGCTGCCCACCTCGACACCCGGCCACGGCGACTTGAATCAGGCAGTGATCCGCGCGCGGGTCGCGGTTGGGGTAGTCGTGGCAACCGCACAGAATTCCTCCGGGCAGACACGGACCACGTCGTTGACCGGTTCACCCAGTATTCGAGACCCCAGAGACTGGAATTGCTGCGGGTTGTCGCTGACATAGCAGAGCAATCTACCAGGATCGGTACCACTACTCAACGCACTCCCGCCACCCACCAGGCCACCAACGTATCTGGCGG
>JANQGB010000590.1 GCA_028277545.1 Phycisphaerae bacterium
CGGCAAGGTTCTGCCGGCGCCAGGAGCCAGGAAGGACCGGTTCAAGCACGAGGTGGAGTCGCACTTCGGCTGGCAGAAGCGCGAACGGGCCGTTATGGCCGAACTCCTGTTGCGCGGACCACAGACGCAGGGTGAACTGCGATCCCGATGCTCACGGCTGGTGCCCTTCGAGGACCTGGCCGCGGTCTCGATGGTGTTGGACTGCCTGGCTCAGTACGATCCTCCGCTGGCGGCCCAGCTACCGCGCGTTCCGGGGCAATCGGCCACCCGCTACGCCCACCTGCTGTATCCGGAGGACGAGCGCCCCGCCGAGCCGGCGGCCGCTGTTGCGGCACCTGCGCCTGACGCCTCGGTGCAGGCCGCGGTGCCGGAGACTCCCTCGGTGGAGGTGGAGTCCCTTCGTACCGAAGTCGAGAACCTGCAGGTCGAGGTCGCCGAGTTGCATGAGGAACTGGCCGAGATGCGGCGGAAGCTCGAAGCCATCGAAGCCAGGATCGCGTAACCGGTGAGCCAGTGGGTCCGGCCTCACTTGCGGATGCCCAGGTCGTCGCTGGTGAACAGGGCCTCGAACGTGTGACCGGCACCTTCGATGTTCTCGCGGGCCCCTTCCTGACGGTCGATGACACATACGATCTTATCCACGGTGCAGCCCGCGTCGCAGATGACCTTGGCGGCCTCCAGAACCTGTCCGCCGGTGGTGGCGATGTCTTCCACCAGCAGTACGTGAGACCCGGGTTCGAGAACGCCCTCGAAGAGCTTCTCGGTGCCGTAGTCCTTCTTGGCATTGCGTACAATGATGAACGGCAGGTCGGCTGCCATGGCCGCCGCCGCTGCCAGAGCTACTCCGCCCAGTTCGGCGCCGGCGATCATGGTCGTGTCGTCGCTTCCGCGTTCGGCAAAGAGCTTGCCCAACGCGCGCAGAATCTCTGGACGGGTCTCGAAGCGGTACTTGTCCAGGTAGTACGTACTGCGCCGCCCGCTGCGCAGAACAAAATCGCCCTCCAGGTAGCAGGCGTCCTTGATGGCGGCGGCAAGTTGCTTTCGGTCCATGTCTTGCTTTTCCTCGTAGCTCGATCAGGTCGGAATCGCGCCGGTCAGGGCCGACGGAACCAGGCAGACGTCCTGCACGTGTTGGCCGGTCTCGCGGCCGACGGAGATCACTCCCCTGGGCGAGGCGGGTGATCCGGGTGACCAGAGAATCAGCCGGTCGCGGATTTCGTTGGTTGAGACGAGAAGGTCCGGCGCGACCTCGACGCGGCTGAGTGTCTGGCCGCCGGCTTCGAAGCGGCTGGAGAAAGTGTCGCCGACGACCAGGGCGTGGACGGCGACCGATCGGTCGGTGAAGAAGATGCCTTGGATACCGCCCATATCGACTACGTGGACGGATTCGGCCGGGCGCCCACCGTTATGCAGCACCGTTGGCGCGGAGGTGTCTCCGTACGACCAGCGCAAAACCTGCCCCTCGGAGTTGCCGGCGTATAACGCGTCGTCAGCCGGGTAAAGGGCGGTTATGAGCGAGGTCTTCGGCGCAGAACTCGCGTAGACCAGGAGGCTGGCGTCAGTCGCGCCGTCGGCGAGCTCGCTATAGACGGCCCCGTTAATAGAGCAGTAGATCCTGCCCTCGTGAAACTGCACGGCCCGCACGGCACGGGCGCCCCGGGTGTGCTCTTCGAGCCAGAGTGACGACTCGGTTGGATCATCGCGCTGCCAGCGAAGCAGTCCGAGCTCGGAATGCGACGCGAAGATGAACTCGCCGGCCAGGGCAACCGAGTTGACGCCGCCGCGGACGTCGACGGCTTCCTTCACCGAATACACAACGGGCGCCGCCTCGAACGTCGCCCCGATCTCGTACACGCCCCGGGCGGCGCCGACCAGCAGGCAAGATCCGCCATTGAATCGACGGGCGAACTGCACCGAGCGCACCCCGCCTATCTCGCCGCTGAGTGCCACAGTCCGCACCGGATGGTCCGCCTGGGCGGGATCGTAGAAGAGCAGTTCGTTCCCGGCCGCTACTACTATCCACTTGGTCTGGTCGCTTTCGGGTGGGGCGGCAAACAGGGCCGCGTACAACTCGCCGCGATCGGATTGGGAGAAGGTGCGCAGGAGGTCGGGAAAACCTGCCTCCGGGGATTCGTCCGCCATTTTCCGCAACTTGTCCAGCAGATCCTCCACGTGCTCGAGATGCTCCCGCTGGGCGGTTTCGGTTGCCCGCTGGAGTTGGCGTTCAGCGG
>JANQGB010000593.1 GCA_028277545.1 Phycisphaerae bacterium
AGCGGTAAGGCATCGGGCTGGCCAGCCAAAAGGAAGAGCCAGAATCGAATGTCGACCACCGCTGCTGCGGTGGTCGGCTTTTTTTGTGTCCGTACCAAGAGGATCGTACCGACAAGCCAGTGAGGGCTGGACGTGGTTGGCAGAAGTGGATCACAAGTCGTTCTCGACGCGCTGCTAGAGGCCGGTACCGAGTTGGTCTTCGGTTATCCGGGTGGCGCCATCATGCCGCTGTACGATGCGCTGGTCGACTACCCGGTCCACCACGTCCTGACCCGTCACGAACAGGCCGCCATTCACGCAGCAGACGGCTATGCCCGCGCGAGCGGCAGGCTGGGCGTGTGCATAAGCACCTCCGGGCCAGGGGCCACGAACCTGATCACCGGAATCTGCACCGCCATGGCGGATTCCAGCCCCCTGCTGTGCCTGACCGGCCAAGTGACCACGCCCAACATAGGTACCGACGCCTTCCAGGAAGCCGACGTGCTCGGGATCGTCTCCGGTGTGGCCAAGCAGGCTTACCTGGTCGGGTCGCTGACCGAGCTGCCCGAGACCATGGAAGAAGCCGTCTACATCGCCACCTCCGGCCGGCCTGGTCCCGTGCTGGTCGACCTGCCCAAGAACATTCTGTCGGGCAGGACCTCCGGTCGCTGCGCCACCGTTACGCAAATCCCGGGCTACGATCCGGCGCCCGCCCTCGACGAGGCGGAGCTGCGGCGGGCTCACGCTCTGCTCAAAGAAGCCCGTCGTCCGGTCTGCATTATCGGCGGGGGCTGCAAGCTCTCCAACGCCACGGAGACCTTCCGCCAGTGGTGCGATGCTACTCAGATTCCCGTGGCGGTGACCTTGAATGGCATCGGGGCGCCCGATCCGGCGTACCCGGGCATGTTGGGCATGCTGGGTATGCACGGGCTGCGGCAGGCGAATCGAGCGGTCGCCGCCGCGGACCTGATCATCGGGCTGGGCATGCGTTTCGACGACCGCGTGATCGGCAAGCTGGACGAATTCGGACGCGGGGCCCGCATCGTTCACGTGGATATCGACGCGGCGGAGATCAGCAAGATCGTCTCAGCAGACGTAGCGGTGCACGCCGATCTGGAGGCCGCCCTTCAGGTCTGGCTGAGGATTCTCGCTGCCGAACCGATCCGTCCCGCGGGCGAATGGCAGCGACGATCGGTGGCAGTTGGCACCGGCCTGCAAGTGGTCGATCAGCCTTCTACGGGCAAAGCATCCGCCATCGAGATTCTCGACGCTCTCTTTGCCCTCATCGGTCCGGATGCCATCGTGACGACCGATGTCGGACAGCATCAGATGTGGGCCGCGCAACGCGTGGCACCGTCGCACCCGCGCAGGTTCATCACCTCGGGCGGCCTGGGCACCATGGGGTTCGGCCTGCCATCGGCCATTGGCGCCCAGTGCGCCCGGCCTGATGACAAGGTGGTGGCGATACTCGGGGACGGCGGATTCCAGATGTCAGTGCCGGAACTGGCGACCGTACGGCGCTGCAACCTGCCGCTCAAAATCGTCGTGCTGGACAACCAGTACCTTGGCATGGTGCGCCAGTGGCAGGAGATGTTCTTCGATCAGCGGTACAGTGCTGTGGACCTGGCTGACAACCCGGACTTCGCCGAGCTGGCCCGCGTCTTCGGACTGGCGGCGTTCAAGGTGAGCGGCGCCACTGCGATCGCCGGCGAAATGGAACGCTGGTGGGAACACGACGGCCCGGCGTTGCTGCACTGTGAGTGCCGCCTCGAAGAGAACGTCTTTCCCATGGTGCCCGCCAACAGCGGCTTGGGCGACATGCTGGAGGAGATTCCATGAAGGTTCTGACATTCGCCATGGTGCTGCGACGTATGGCC
>JANQGB010000605.1 GCA_028277545.1 Phycisphaerae bacterium
CCACGATTAAGGCGGCGTTGCGCGGCGTACCGGCACAGCAGGCCCTGCTTCGAGAGGTGCCCTTGCTGTCTCCGAACGACTCGCTTGCGCAGGCTGCCCGGAAGATCCAAAGCAGCGCCCTGCAACGGGCACTAGTAGTCGAACAGGAAAGCGTAATCGGTGCGCTGAGCACGGCGGACTTAGCGGAGCACCTTCGGCGCAGCGGGCCTGCGTCACCGGTCTCGGACGCCATGCAACGAAGTGTTCAGGCCGTCAACCTTGGTGAAACGTTGGATCTGGCACTTGACCGACTGCACGAGGCTCGTGATTCGCTCCTGCCGGTGCTGTCGCAGGGTCGATTGGTCGGCGTGCTGACCCTGGAGCACATCAGCCTGCTTGTAGCGATTCAGTCAGCTGTGCGGCGTCACGAAGAGCGACCGAACGACTCCGGCGTGCATCCGGTCACCACGGCCCGACCCGTGATTGCGGCTGACTGACCAAGTGTAAGCGAAGCGCCGATCCGGGTGGCTCCGGGGAAGTCGACTATATCAGATGAGGATATGGACATGAACGCCGTTGACGCCACAGGTGAGAGTTCATCGATGAAGCCCCTGAATGCGCCGAAGAACGAGTTGCTGTCGGCTGTAGTAGCAGAGGCGGTCGCTGAGGGTGCAACCGACATCCATCTGGATACCTGGAACGAACGTGCGATTGTGCGATTTCGGGTGGACGGGATCATGCACGAGAAGCTCCAGGTTTCCGCATCCGACGCGCGGCGGCTGATCAACCAGGTTCGTGTCTCGGCGGAATTGGACATCGAAGCAACAGTAAAGCCGGCAGAAGGCCAGTTTCGGTGGTCGAACGGCGAGGCAGTGCGCGATGTTCGCGTAACCGTCCTGCCGACCGCGCCCAGCAACGAGGCAGCGCACCTGAGGCTACTCACCACGCCGGAGGACTGGCGTGACGCGGAGCACCTGGGCCTGTCGATTGAAGAGCGACGCGCGATCGAAGCGGTGCTGAACGAAACGCACGGCTTGGCGCTGATTGCGGGCCCCACCGGCTCGGGCAAGACCACGACCCTGTACGCGCTGACGGGGCTGGAAGACCTGGTGCACCGTGTGGCCGTATCGATCGAGGATCCGGCCGAGTACGACCTGCCCAATGTGCGGCAGATGGAAGTGAATCCACGACGGGGCATCACCATGCAGGAAGGACTGCGCATCCTACTACGCGTCGATCCCGACGTGCTGATCGTTGGCGAGATTCGTGACCCACACTCCGCCTCGGCCGCGGCCCAGGCCGCGCTGACTGGGCGACAGGTTCTGGCGACGATCCACGGACGGGACGCCGCGGCCGCGATCCACGCGATGCACTATTTCGCGGTGCCCTATTACATCCTGGGCGGCGCGCTCCGAATGGTGATCGCCCAGAGCCTGGTGCGACGGCTCTGTCGCGCCTGCGCTGAGCCGCGTGCTGTCGCCGATGCGGAGGCGCGGCTGTTCGACAAGGTCGGCGTTGCGCCACCGGCCGAGATTCTCGATCCGCGCGGATGCCAGAGTTGCAACGGATACGGCTACCGTGGTCGTACCGGCGTATTCGAGATTGCGCTGCTCGACGATGACTTCGGACTATGGCTCGCCGATGGGCGGGCCCAACACGAGATTCGCAATCGGCTGGGGGAGATGGGCGTGACGCCCGTTACGACTCGTGCGCTCGAGAAGGTCGCTGCCGGTGAGACCACGATCCGGGAGTTGACACGGCTGTTCTGGAGCACGCTGGGTGAAAGAAGCGATCCACCTGTGGATGTAAAGACGGAGGGCCCGTGATGAGCATCAAGCGAATTCTTCTCGGCTTGGATGGCGCCGACCACACGCCCGTAGCGATCCGGCGTGCTATCGAGCTTGCCCAATACCACCAGGCTGAGATTACCGGCGTCACGATCGTGGACGAGTCGCATCGTCGCGAAGTCGGCCCAGTGCCTGTTGATGGTGCCAGGGCAGCCCGTGCGCTGCGGGAACGCCGCCTGGAGATGTCACGGCACGCCGTAGGCGAGGCACTCGAGACGTTCCAGGAAAGCTGCGAGCGGCAGCAGATAGCCTTTCGCGTGCGTCAGGAGAGCGGGGAGTCCTTCGCGCTGATGACTGACTTGGCGCGCTACCACGATCTGATGGTCTTCGGGCTTGGGAGCGTCTTCGACTCTGGCCCGGGCCGTGATCCACAAGACACACTGTCACGGTTGGTGCAAGCTGGTGCCCGGCAGATGATCGCTGAATCGGGCGAGTATCGCCCAATCTGGCGTGCTCTGCTGGCCTACAGCGGGTCGCCGGAGTCGGCCAAGACTATGAAGCAATTCGTACAGGCCCAGGTCTGGCCGGACGTGGAACTGAGATTGCTTACCTGCGCGCGCTCAACTGGTGATGCCGCGGCGTTGTTGGCGGGCATGTCGGCTTACTGTCGGGTGCACGGCTACGAAGCTGAAGCTGAAGCCAGCGCTGCGTCGCCGAAGACGCGCATTCTGGCCGCTGCGCAGGAATGGAATGCGGATTTGATCGTGCTAGGTCACGGGGGGCGCAACCTCCGGCGCAACCGAGTCGTGCGAGGTACCGCCCTGCACGTGCTCCAGAACGCCGATCGTCCGCTCTACCTGGCGCAGTAAGGGAGAGGTGCAATGCCGTCCGATCTGGCGATAGACCGACACAACGTACTCATCCAGGTTCGAGGCCGGCGCGGCTTGGATCTGCCGTTTTCCAAGGGCCTGATGGCGACAAGCATCCTCGCGAGCGGCCTGGAGACTGGCCGGGCCCACGCGATCGCCGCGGAGATCGAGCGAATCCTGCGGCAGCGCCAGGCGCGCGAAATCGGTGCCGATGAGCTAGCCGACGTGGCCGTGCGGGTAATCGAGCATGCCGCCGGAAAGGAGGTCGCAGACCGGTACAGCGCTTGGCGCCGCGCGAAACGGGCCGGGTGGCCGGTTGTCGTCGCTCTCGGCGGGGCGCCGGGCGTGGGCAAGTCCACTATCGCGACTCGTTTGGCGCTGCGACTGGGGATTAATCGGGTGGTGCCCACCGACGCGGTGCGCGAAGTGCTGCGAACGGTTGTGCCCCCCACCGTGTTGCCTGAACTACACGTCTCT
>JANQGB010000623.1 GCA_028277545.1 Phycisphaerae bacterium
TATGCAGGAGTGGGGTGGATATTGGAGGCGGATGCGGGAGATCCCTCCGCCACTATCCACGCACTGCCCTTACCACTGTTCCTGCCGGGCCAGGGCCCAGGCGACGAACCCTTTGCGTATCTCGTTGAGCATCCTGCACATATCCCGGCGCCCGGGGCGGTGGCGCTCGCCGCGATGGGACTGGGACTGGTCGGCTGGGCACGCAGGAGGCTCTCGTAGGCTAGCCTGTGCAGGCTAGGGAGCGTACGCCGAGAGCATCACACTAGGATTCTTCGGGGAGGGCAATTGGCCGGCGGGAGCCCGCCCTCCCCGGCAGGCCCCCGCCCGGAGGCGAGCATGGTGTTCATCTAGGGCGAACAGCAATTCCACCCCAAAACCACTCCTGGCGCCTCGCGAATCCACCCCATACGATTCCGGCCACGCTGTTGCCGGTGGTTTAGTCTTGACCCTGAAGGCCGGAAACCGTAACATAAGTTGCAGTAAGCCCTTCTGCACTGCATCGATGGGGTCGCGAAGGCGGAGCATAATGAGAGGCGGGCGCCCGTTTTTGACTGCTGCTGTGGTGGCGTTTTGTGCCACTAATGCTGCGCGCGCCGACATGCACTACGGTCGCGCCCCAGAGCTGGGCTCCATCGCGATAGCAACGTGTCCGAGCACGACCACGTCAGGTGCCTCATACGCGACACAGTTGGAACACCCATACTGCCTCGATCTTACCTCGCCAGTTTGCCTTGCCCGCGGTGACTCCGCATTACCGGCACAGTCAAATGGAGATGGGCTCGACGCTGGCGGCGAGGTCCGCGATCTTCCCCCGCTCCCCGGCAGTGCCACGCTCTTTCTCGCGGCCATGGTCAGTATGGGCGGCTGGCATTTGGTGCGCTCCGCCCGCGACCTGCATTGGGGCGCCCTGCCAGAGTGGTATCACACCGGCGGTCCGATACAGATCGGCCACGCCGTACCATTGGACTTGGATTTTCACTCGGTTCCACCATGTTGGTTCGAGTCCGCAGCCGAAGGCGGAGGCGACGACCGCGCCTTCCTAAATCGCCTGTCGCGCGGCGACGGTCCGCGCTGCTACGCCCAAGTATTCTTCCTTGCTATTGCCGCACCTCGCGGGCCACCCACCTGCTGCTGAATCTCTCGGCGGTTTCGAGTGAGGTTGTCTCCAACCTCGCTCCCAGCAATGTCGTTCGTACATTAGCGAAAGTGGCATTCGTACCGACGTCCTGCACGGCGTAACGGCCTGTGACCTTCTCAGGCAGATTAGGCCGTGCTACGAGTAAGCAGCAGGAGGACATCCGCCGGCGCCCCGGAAAGACCACCCGTGTCTGCGGCGGCGTCTCTGGCGGAGAGTGAAAAGCAAGGAGAACAACGTGAGACTGTCATCTTTGACGATTTGCGTGGTGATTGGCCTGACGCTCGGCATGACTAACGGCGCCGTCGCTGATTTCTCCACGAATCACTGTGTATCGTTTGATTTCGATGCGCCGTGGGCCAGTGATTACGCCCCAGGTTGGGAGAACACGGCCTACCGCCACGGGGCCCCGCCTGTCGGGCAGATGATGCAGCAGGTACCGGGTGGGCGCAACGGCACCCCTGGTATGCGGCTGGTGGTCGACAGCGTGCCGGAGTCATGGATGTGGTGGGTCGGTGTCAATCCGACCGACGTCTACGGTCCAACCGGAGAGGCACTGATAAAGGCCAATGACCCTTGGGTGAGCGTGTGGTACTACGACGAGGGCTACGAAACCGGAGAGGACCTGCACGCCGCCGGCCAGATGTTCGCCGTGCCGAGTTGGGTGAATCCCTACATCCCCCCTGGAGAGGACTGGACGGATACCCAGTTCGGCGCAAGGTTCAATCAGGCATCCCCCAACGACAATTACTATTACGTCGCGGCTGGGGAGAGCAGCCCCGGCTGGGTGGATACCGGTGTCTCACGAGCGGATGGCTGGGTGAAACTGGCCATGCAGTTGGACAGCTCTGACGGGCGAATCCACTATTACATCAACGACGTCGAATACGGTGCCTCATATCGCGATGACTATGCGGACCTGGGGCTCGTTGGGCTCTACACGATGTTCAACGATCCGTTGGCGGCCTGGGCCGCCGACCACCCCTACACGATCTGGGATGACTACAAGGTAGGATCCCTTTCCCCGATTCCAGCGCCCGGCGCCGCAGTGCTTGGCGCCCTGGGTTTGGGCCTGGTTAGCTGGTTCAGGCGGAAGTTCGGTTGATCCGTGCTCGGCACATGAGTGCCTGGCCTGAGCCGGCGATGAAGCTCGCAGCTCCATAGATTTGCGAGCACGCATAAACAAGGAGGAGAACACAAGATGAAGAAGTTCCTACTTTCTTTGATTCTAGTGGGGCTGATCGCGGTCCCGGCAATGGCAGACCCCTATCATGGGGCAGGCGTGGCCGTTGGTAAGGTAGACTACAAGCGCGTGAACGGCTGGCATCAAGGACAGGGCGGCGAATTCTCGCTACAGGAGGATTCCGCGGGGCTGTTCAACCTGTCCGGGATAATCGATCTGGACCGCTACTCCCCGTTTACGAAGAATCAGTGGAGCGGCGCCGCCAAGGCGGATGTCCAGTCCTTCTGCCTGGAGACCAACGAGCGTATCAGCGGCAACATGCATACCTGGTTGAGCCAGGAGTTCCTGGACGGCAGTAGCCCGGGATCGCACGCCTGGCACGGCGGCACCGGCATCGGCGACGACCTGGACCCGAGAACCGCCTACCTGTTCCACCAGTTCGCCACCGGAAACCTGTCCAACTACGACTACGACGATAGCGGCGACGGTGGCTTGGCTACCAACCTGGACCGCAAGAAGACCTCCGGTACGCTTCAGCGGCTGATCTGGTGGCTGGAAGGCGAGTCCGGGCCCCTGGCAAGTGATCTGTACACCACGTTCCACGGTATCGACATGAGCACTGACCAGGAGGATCTGGCCGACGCCTGGGTAGCCGAGGCAGAGGCTGCAATTGCCAGCGGCGCATGGGTCGGAATCGAAGACGTCCGAGTCTTGCAGACCTACTCGGGTGACAGCCTCAGGCAGGATCAGCTTGTCTTGATCCCCGCCCCCGGCGCAGCTCTCCTGGGGGTGCTGGGGCTTGGCCTGGTCGGTTGGGCCAGGAGGAGGTTATCGTAATGTTAACCAGGCTAACGAGCCCTGGCGTTGTCTACTTGGCCCTGCTCGGCGTGTGCTGCACGCCGGCGTTGGCGGACCTCGTTTCGCACACCGGCACAACAGGCAGCACACCGGCGGGCTCCGGCCTCGTTAACGTCGACATCACCTTTACTAACAGTACCGGTGGATCCTACACCGGCCAGTACGACGCGCTGGAGAAGACCTTCCACGAAACCGCGCCCCATCAACTGGTGTATCAGTACGACTCGGGCGAGCCGGCGGTGACCTGGCGCAACCTGGCGGTTAACAACGCGACAGGTGAGCCCTGGGATAGCTTCCGGATTGACATCGTGGGGGCCGACATCTTCGGCTTCAGGTCGTTTATCACGCAGAACCCGGCACACCAGACTCCGGCGCGCAGCGTAGACCCTGTGCAGTTGTTGGGCGGCAGCTTTGTCCACTTCGACTTGGTCTGGTTTGACGAAACCTACGGCGCTTCCCTGCCTTCTTCTTCGTCCATAACCCGAACGGGTGATGTGACGTCGCTGTGGATGGGCTGGGACGCGGGCCTGCAACCGGGTACCGGCTTTCTGATCGGTTTCCTGGTCGAAGGCGCCGGCGCCGGTTTTACGGAGCACGAGTTGCCGGACACGGCTCCGATCCCGGCCCCCGGCGCAGCTCTACTGGGAGTTCTGGGCCTGGGCCTGGTCGGTTGGGCCAGGAGGAGGCTGGGCTAGTGGTCGCCGGGCCAACCAGGTTTTATAGTCTCTACGGGGCACTGCTCGGCATGCTGTGCACACCGGCGCTTGCGGACCTCGTCTCGCACGCCGG
>JANQGB010000649.1 GCA_028277545.1 Phycisphaerae bacterium
ACTTCCTGAGGTGACTGAGCGATGTTGGCCCCGATGGTCACCGCCCAGAAGGCGAGTTGGTCCCAGGGCAGCAGGTACCCGGTGAAGCTCAGGCCGAGAGTCAGCACGAAGAGCAGCATCCCCACCACCCAGTTGAACTCTCGCGGTCGCTTGTAGGCCGAAGTGTAGAAGGCCCGGGCCATGTGCAGCAGCACCAGGGCGACCATGGCATGGGCACCCCAGCGGTGTACGTTCCGGATGAAGGCGCCGGTAGGAACAACGTGCATGATGTCCAGCATCGAGTCGTAGGCTCGATCCACCGAGGGCTTGTAATAGACCATCAGCAGAACGCCGGTCAGACAGAGCACCAGGAAGAGCACGAAGGTGGCCACTCCCAGACCCAAGGTAGTTTTGACCCGCAGGGAGTGAAGATGCGTGCGGGCCGGGAGCACGTGCATGAAGAAGTTGGTGAAAATCGTCTGTGAGCGGGCCCGGTCCGAGGTGGGCTTGCCATGCCGTATCAGGGACCTGCCGAACACTCGCGGTGTCTTGATCACGTTTGCGGCAAAGTCGCCCATCGCGCCGGCGTCACCGGCCCTCCGCTCCGACACGCTCGACTCCTCCGGCGGCTTGTGAGATTCAACGCGGCTCATTCCTGCGTCTCCGTCCTAGGCGCTGAGCACGGTGCCCGGCTCTGTTTCCTTCAGCGTGTCCGCCACCAACCAGCCCTCCGGGGAAACGCTCAATTCCAGCCAGACCAGGCCTTTTGGCGCTGGCCCGCCCATTACCCGGCCCGAGGCATCGAACTTGGAACCATGGCATGGACAGTTGAACTGGCCGTCCTCCAGGCGCTCGGCTATGCAGCCCAGGTGGGTACAGACCGACGAGATGGCGTGGAAACCCTCAGCATCTCTGAACAACCACAGCCGCTGTTGCGGAAAGTAGGTGGCCGAGCCAGTGGCGAACTGTTTCGGTCTGCCCAACTTCGCCCGGGAGTCCGATTCGGGAAACACAGACGGCATCGGCAGTCGCGCAGCCCCCAGCATGGCCATCACGAAGGCCCCGATAGCCGACCAGGCCGCCGCCAAACCGAGGAAGTCACGCCGCGAGGCGGGCGGCTTGAATCGCTCGCTCTCGTGTACCGGATCACTCATGGGAATCACTCCCTTCAGACGCTCGACCCACTGGTCGATCTCACCCACCGTTCCGAGAAGCCGAAGCGCTCCATCGTGATCGCCCCAACCGGGCATCGCTGGGCGCACAGGGCGCAGCGAATGCACTTGGTTTCATCCTTCACGATGGCCGACATTTCTGCGAGATCGACCCCGCCGTATCGCCCCCGCAGCAGGTCGCTCAAACCAGCGTCTCCCTCCAGCCGCTCGCAGGAAACCAGGTGCAGGCAGAATTCCGGGCAGACGTCGGCGCAACCGCCGCACAGAATGCACTTCTCGGAGTCGAAGATCGTATTGATGCCACAGTCCAGGCAGCGACATGCCTCTGTCACTGCCTGAGGGCGGGCATAGCCCTGCTCCACTTGCTCACTCTGGCTGCCGCGGCGCGTCTCGGCACTGGCGGTTGGGACCTCGGTTCGGGGCAGCTTCTCGTAATCCGGCTCGCGCCGGTAGTCCGGACGGTCAATCTGTACCAGCCGGCACTCGGCCTGCAGAGGCTGGCCGCTCAGGTGGGCGTGAATCGACCGGGCACACTGCTTGCCACTGGCCACCGCGTCAATCAGCAACCTGGTCCCGTAGGCGATGTCCCCAGCCACAAACACGTCCGCGGCCGACGTCCGCCAGGTCTCTGACTCGCACTCCAGCAGTCCACGCTCGGTCAGCTTGATATCACCCGCCGGATCGATGAACGAAAGGTCCGGCGCCTGCCCGATCGCCCAGATCACGGTGTCGGCTGCAATCGTGGTCAGATCCTGCTCGTCGAAGGCCGGTGCGAAGCGACCCGCCTCATCAAAGACCCGCAGGCACCGCTTGAACCTGACGCTCTCCACCGCTCCGCCGGCGTCTCGCAGGATTTCCACCGGCCCCAGTGACGCGCTCAGCCTGACCCCTTCCTCGTGGCCTTCCAGAATCTCAACATCGTCGGCCGGCATCTCCTCGATGCTCTCCAGGCAGCAGAGATGTACCTCGCCGCCGGTCGCCTGCCGTAGCACGCTCCGCGATACGTCGTAACCGGTCTGCCGAATGACCGTGCGAGACACGTCGTAGGCGACGTTGCCGCCGCCGATGACCACCACCCGCGCGCCCAATCGACTCAGCGTCGAAGCGGGACTGCGATTGTTCAGCGCCACGTCGCGCAGAAACTCCACCCCGCCCAGAACACCCGGGCCGTCACCACCGGGCAACGGGATAGATCGCGATCTCTTGGCCCCCACCGCAATGATGGTGGCCTGGTGCTCGCCGCGAATCTCCTCCAGGCTGATGTCCTTGCCCACCTGCGTGTTACACACGAAGGTCACCCCCAGGGCACGGATCACGTCCACCTCGGCCCGGATCAGGTCGCGAGGCAGGCGATACTCCGGTATGCCAACCGCGAGCATGCCCGCCGGGATGGGCTCCATTTCGAACACCGTCGGGCGGTAGCCCAGCAAGGCCAGGTCGTGTGCGGCAGCCAGCCCCGCCGGTCCGGAGCCTACAATGGCCACCTTGGCGCCATTCGGAGGTGACTCGGTTGCGCCATCGAGCACCGCTCCAAGTGCCTGTAGCTCCTCTCTTCCGCTGCACTCCCTCCCGGACGCCAAGCCCGTGACCCGCTTGAGCAGTTCACTCGGTTTGAGCGTATCGGCAGTGAACGATTCAGGTCCGAACCGTTCGGCTACGAAGCGCTTGAGAGCCCGGATGGCAATCGGCTGGTCAATCGAACCCCGCCGGCAGGCGGCCTCACACGGCGCCCCGCACACCCGCCCGCAGATGCTGGCCAGGGGGTTCGGGCCGCGGGCAATCAGGTATGCCGACTCGAAATCGTCGCGGGCGATGGCCCGCACATATCCGCGGGCATCAGTACCCACCGGACAGGCGTCCTGGCATTTGATCTGCTGCTGCCAGTACTCATCGCCCGGAATCTGAACGCGAATCGAATCGAACGACATAATGGTCCCCGCATATGGCTATATCAGCCCCTGCAGCCGCCCACTTGGAAGATCATGCCCTCCGGCAGTTCCGCCTACAGACAGGTCAGTTGAGTCGCCGCTACGATCGTGGCCGCCCCGCTTCCGTGGAGCTGGTCATCGCTACGTCCAGAACTGAGGTTTCTTGGAGAAACCGCTGCTGCGTCTCGATGACTCTCTTCCAGCCTTCGTGGGCCAGGCACGGGTTGTCGTCGCCGCATTCTCTGTTGCCGAAGGGGCACCGTCTTTTCCCGAACGATTCGAACGGTGCCAGGACCGCGAACAGGCGTGTCTCGTCAGCCCGATGGACCATCCGGAATCCGCCGTTCTTGCCCGGCGTGGATGCCAGTATCCCGTCACGGACCAGGTCACCCAGCACCTTCGACAGGTACTTTGCAGGAATCGCGGCCCCTGCGGCGATGCTCTTGCCGGTGATAGGCCACTCCTCCTCGTGCTGGGCGAGGTAGATCATGGCCCGAAGTGCGTATTCGCCGGTCAGTGTCAACATGAGCACCACCCAGGCAATCCTCCATACGTCTATCTCTATATCAACAACTAGAGTACAGGTCAATGATCTTTCTGGCAAAACACCCCACGACCGGCGGAAGCCCGGCCAGCGCAGCATTTACGGTACAAAGCGCACCAATCTGACCAGCGAAGAAGCCGGCCGAGGAGCCCTCTCCCCAACCCTGCATCGGTGGAGGTCGCCGGCGTTTTCCACGGAAGTGCTGGTGTAGTAGGCACTAACGCATCAAAATGAAGACGATAGGCTACTGTAGTGACTCTATACTACTGAATTGTAATGAGCCGCGAGGTTCAGTTCGCGCGGACGCCCGAAGGTCCACAAGGCCGCTCAAACACGTCGCTTGACGACGCCGGAATCTCTGCGGCCCTGCCCTTGCCCGGCTGGCCGCGCCGAGCGAGCGGTGGCGCAGCCTCAACGCCGGCGGTGGTCGGGGACTTGTGCTGTGCTGTCAGGCTTCGAGTTCAGTGAGCAGCGCGTCCGCGGTCCGCCGGGTC
>JANQGB010000747.1 GCA_028277545.1 Phycisphaerae bacterium
GATCAGGTGTTCGAGAGAGGGCATGGGTGCTCCGGTGGTCAAGATACTCCGATAGAGCATAAAGCGATGAATCTCATCCCACGCTTGTCGGAGTAGGAAAGCCGAGGGAGTATCCAAGCAGCTGCTGTGCGCAGACTACGACAAAACGTGAGTGTGATGTTTCGCTGTTAAGCCGATGTTCAGTCTGTTCAAACGACGAGAGAAGATCATTGCGAAGCAGCTTCGGGCCGTTCTGGCGGCCTTCTCCGAAACACTGCCGCAGGCGAACCTCGATTTCGCGGAAGACCTCATCCACCACGGCGAGTTCGGCGAAGCGCTCGATACGATTTGCACTCAAGTTTATGAGCATGACATTCCTGTAGCTATCGGCACCTACCGAACAATTGAGGATTGCGGACAGCGGATGGAGATGAGTGCATCCTGTTGGCTCCCGCTCAAGGAATTGCTCGTTGATGGATAGCCGTTCCGGGACCAATCTGGACTGGGCTTACGTTTCGACGTCCTAACGGGATTCTCCAGGGTCCGAGACAGCACTTCCCGCACTTTGCGAAGATGATTCCTGAGCGCGGGAAAGAGCGCCACTGGCACTCTTTCCCTTTGTCTCCTGACCCGCTGCCGGCATGCCGGCAGCGGGTCAGCCCTTGACACACACGACCTGCTTCAGGGTGTGCAGGACCTCGACCAGGTCGGACTGCGCCGCCATGACAGCGTCGATGTCCTTGTAGGCCGCCGGCGTCTCGTCGATGACGCCTGCGTCCTTGCGGCACTCGACGCCCTCGGTCGCGGCGCGGTGGTCCTTCAGGGTGAAGCGCCGCTTGGCCTCGCTGCGCGACATCACCCGTCCCGCCCCGTGGGAGCAGGAGTGGAAGGACTCCGCGTTGCCCTTGCCGCGCACGATGATGGAGCGCGCGCCCATCGAGCCCGGGATGATCCCCAGGTCGCCCTCGCGGGCCCGCACCGCGCCCTTGCGGGTCACCCAGACGTTCTCGCCGAAGTGGGCCTCCCGCTCCACGTAGTTGTGGTGGCAGTTGACCGCGACCTTGGCCGTCTTGAACTTCGGCAGGCTCTTCTTCATGGCCTCCAGCGTGCGCGCCATCATGACCTCGCGGTTGGCCCGGGCGTAGTCCTGGGCCCAGCCCACCGCCTCGGTGTAGTCGTCGAACAGCGGGTCCTCGCCCTCGACGAAGAAGGCCAGGTCCTTGTCCGGCAGGTAGCCGGACAGGAAGCGCTTCTCGATGCCGCGGCGGGCCTCCTGGATGAAGTAGGTGCCCACCTTGTTGCCGGTCCCGCGCGAGCCCGAGTGCAGCATCACCCAGACCAGGCCCTCTTCGTCCAGGCAGACCTCGACGAAGTGGTTGCCCCCGCCCAGGGTGCCCAGCTGGCTCATGGCCTTGTGGGTGAAGATCTTCGGGTGCTTGGCGACCACGGCCTGCAGGCGCGTGGACAGGTCCGAGCGGCCGAAGGCGGAGACCGCCCGCGCCGGGATCTGGCCCTCCTTGAAGTCGCCGCCCTTGCCGTTGCCGACCGGCACCGCGCGCTCGATCTCCGAC
>JANQGB010000753.1 GCA_028277545.1 Phycisphaerae bacterium
CCTATGGCCTGGTCGTCCACCTGACCGGGCTGGAGTTGGTGTTGTGGTTCGACAAGACGGCCTATCGGGGAGTCCTGACCAGCACCTTCATCAACCGAAACAGCTACGCCACCTATGTCGGGCTCGGCCTGCTGGCAGCATTGGCTGTCCTCCTGCGCAACGTCCGCCGTACCGCCCAGTCGGATCGGTCGGCGCGCGCCAAGGCATTGGCCATGGCCGAACGCGTGTGGATGCGCCTGCTGGTGCCGATCACCATTCTATCGGCCGGCACGGTTGCCCTGCTGTTGACCGGCTCGCGCATGGGGCTGGTCGCGTTCTCCGTTGCGGCCGTGGTGTTCCTCGCCGTCTGGATCGGGCGTCTCAGCGGGCTGACCCGTTGGATCGGCGGCGGGTTGATTGCCGCGATCCTGCTGGTGCTCGGTGGCAACTTCATGCTCAGCGGCGAGACCACCCTGGCACGCTTCGACGCCCTGTTCGAGCGGGGCGATGGCCGTTTCTTCGTCTATCCCTTGATCCTTGAGGCGATCCAGGACCGGCCATGGCTGGGCCACGGTCTGGGTACGTTCGAGACCGCCTTCCGCCCCTACCGGGACGAAGCCGTCCCGACTTTCTTCGATCGCGGGCACAGCGACTGGCTGGAGCTGCCTATGGATGTCGGTCTGCCGGCCGCCGGCGTGGTGATCCTGGCTTTCGCGATACTGGCCCTCCGCGCACTGGTATCCGCCTTTCGTTCCGAGGAGCCGGAGCGACCGCTGTTGGCGTTCGCCGCCATCCTGCTGGTGGGTGTGCACGCCACCGTGGATTTCAGCCTGCAGATCCCGGCGGTCGTGGCGGCCTTTGTGCTTCTGCTGGTGGTCGGGCTGTCGGGCCGGCCCCGATCGCCAGATCCGGCTGCTTGGGAGGTTCAGGGTGATTTGGCTTCGGGGCTATAGTGACCGGCCGGCAAAGTGCCGCAATCCAGAACGGACGACGGGTTGAAACGCATTGGACACTATAAACGACACAAATCACTCTGTGTATCCATGGGCTAACCTCTTAGATTTCGGTGAGTTGATGTGCGCACTCTGCGACTGCAGGCCGATCAATCTGGAAAGAGAATGCCAAAAGGTCTACTTCGCAATGGCTTCGCCGCGATGGGGGTCAAACTCTCGGCCGCAGCCCTCTCCTATGCAATGTTCGTGGTTCTCGCGCGCTGGCTGGGATCCGACGTCTATGGCCAATACGCATCGGCCTTTTCTGCGGGAACATTCCTGAGTTTCGTCATACTGGCCGGACTACATACTGAAGCGTTGCGCAAGCTGCCATCGCTCGATCTGCGCGGAAACGACGGTGAGCGCCGTGCTTTCCTGAACGGGACGATCCGGGCGCTGGCGCTTTCTGGCCTTGTCATGGGGGCGATCGGTGCGCTGGCTGCGGGCGGGACTGCCGCCTTGGGGCTGCAATGGACTGGGATGATCCTGTTGTCGCTGGCCCTCGGGGCGGCCATGGCTCTGGCGGAGTTCCTTGCCTCGGTGTTTCGGGGGCTTGGCGCGGTGAGTATTGCCATTGTGCCGCGTGATGTGCTTTGGCGTGTGCTTGTGCTCGGAGCGGTGCTGGTGCTGGCCGCGCTGGACGTCGAAGGCGGATTCGTCTCGGTGGCGCTGCTGACCTTACTGCTTTTGTTTGTCGCTCTAGCTGCGCAGGTGGTTTTCGGCCGCCAGCTCTTACCGCCGAGGGGAGAGCGCGCGCTCCCGACACCCCCAGCGCCTGCGCTGTTGTGGGATGCCCGCTGGCTGGCGGCGGCGGCACTGGCCTCGAACTTGTTGCAGCCGCTCGCGGTGGTGGTGGTGGGGGTGGTGCTCTCCTATGCCGACAGCGGTGTGTTCTTTGCCGCGCAAAAGACAGCCGCGCTTCTGAGCCTACCCCTGATCGCGATGAACATGATCGGTGCGCCGCAGATCGCGCGGGCCTGGGCGGCGGGCAACAAGGCTGAGGTCCAACGCATCTGCACCCATGTCGCGGTGACGGCCACGGCGGGTACAGCGGTGGGGCTTGCGGTGGTGCTGGGCTTTTCGGGAAGCTTGCTTGCCGTGTTCAATCCGGCCTATTATGGAAAAGGGCTTGTCCTTATCATCCTCGCACTTGGCAATCTGGTGAACACGCTCGCCGGGCCGACCGGTTACCTGATGCTGATGACCGGGCACGAGAAACGCTTCGTGCTGATCTCGGCGGTGGCGCAGGTGAGCGGTGTCGTGACGGTGCTGATCGGCGGTGCGCTGTTCGGTATTGTCGGTGCGGGTTTGGGTGAGGTCGTCGGCGTGGCGATTTTCAACGTGGTGATCTGGCGCTGGGGCTGGCGGAAGCTGCGAATCGATTCTTCGTTTTTCTCGTTGGCACGGAAACACATATAATTGATTGGTCGACTTTTCCCGGATTTCGTGATTCCCGGCGCTATGAAGGCCGGGACGACGACGCTCGCGCGCCATCTCGAACTACATCCTGAGGTTGCCTTTTCGGTTCCCAAGGAACCG
>JANQGB010000744.1 GCA_028277545.1 Phycisphaerae bacterium
GCGCGACCGGGCCCTCGGCGGACATTCCCGCGATTGGCCCCCCCAGTGTGAGCGCGGTGATCGCCCGGGTCGAACCTGGCGCGGACGCCGATGCCATCTGCGAGCTGATTTCCGCGTGGGGCGACGTAACGGCCATGACGCACACCCAGCAACAGCACCTGATTCTCAGCGGGCCGGTGGAGCGATCCGGTCGCCAACTGGGCCTGTTTCGCACCTTGTTGACCATCGTCTCCGCCATCGTCATGGCGTTGATCCTGTACACGCTTACCATTGATAAGCTGCATGACATCGCCATGTTGAAACTGATAGGCGCGCCGAATCGCATAGTGCTGGGGCTCATCATGCAGCAGGCGATCGTGCTGGGTATGCTGGGCTTCGGCGTCGCCTACCTGCTCGGCCGGGAGGTCTTTCCTTACTTTCCGCGGCGCATCGTCCTGGTTGAGCAGGACCTGTTCAAGCTGGCCGGCGTCGTTCTGGGGATATCCATCCTTGCCAGCGGGCTCGGCATCTGGCGAGCGCTACGCGTTTCGCCGGGGGAGGTGCTTTCCCGATGAGGACGGCCGGCACGGACGGCACCGCGGTCGAGGCCTGCGAGCTGACCAAGGTCTACGGCTCGGGTAACACTGAAGTCGTCGCGATGCGCGAGGCAAGTCTCACCATCGCACGCGGCGAGGTGGCCGCGTTGCTCGGTCCCAGCGGTGCGGGCAAGACAACCTTACTGATGGTCGTCGGCCTGGTGACGCCGCCCACTGCCGGCTCGCTGGCCATTGCCGGTCAAGCGGTGCTTGAGGGGCCTTACCCGTTGACCAACCTGCGGACTTTCCGCCGGCAACGGCTGGGCTTCGTGTTTCAACAGTCCAATCTCATCCCTTTTCTCACCGCGAGCGAGAACATCCAGGTCGCCATGGAACTCGACGGCTGGCCGCGCCGGGCCGCGCGACGCCGGGCGCTCGAGCTGCTCGACTATCTCGATGTCGCCGATCGGGCAGATTTCTACCCCACCACGCTGTCCGGCGGCCAGCAGCAGCGTGTCGCCGTCGCCCGGGCGTTGGCCAATGAGCCGGCCGTCGTGCTGGCCGACGAACCCACTGCGGCTCTGGACAGTCATCGTGGCCGGCAGGTGATGGAGCTGTTCAGCAAAGTTGCACACGACAACGGGGCCGGCGTCCTGGTCGTCACTCACGATCACCGCGCCCTGGACGTGTTCGACACACTGTACGAAATGGAGGACGGCGTTGTCCGGCCAGCCACGGGCGCACCCTCTACGCCGATGACACGCTGACCGCCCGCGTTATCTTCGCAGTCAACAATGGCGAGACATCGTGACAGCTACGATTGACGAGTTACCGCGAGTAGACGGCTGTGGAAAGGGGGACAACCGTCGAATGAAGAAGCCAGGGAGGTAATGTACGCAGTGTGCAGCGAATTTGGCGGGTGGCATTGGCGTGAAACCAGAATGGGGTAGGAGAAGTCTACAGCCATACCGCTCGCACGCAGGAGATAGATGTGGTGATATGGGCGACGGTAGGCGTGCTCGCGTGTTGTGCAATTGTAGTGTCCTTGACGTTCGCGCCGGGCGTGGCTCTAGCCGACGTCAACGAGCACGCTTACGCGCTGCGCCTGTCCGGCGTCGGTTCATCGCGTGATCAGGTCACGGTTGACGAGGGGTCGGAGTTTGGGGTGGAGCTGTTGGTGTCGGGCGAGACGGCCCTGGCCGACGAGGATGAGCCCGACGACGAGCTTGACGCCCTCGCGGCCTTTGTGGCCTGCGACTCGGGCGGGCGGGTGCTGCAGGTCTCCGGCGTGACCTGGCTGCCGGGCGACTCCGGCGGGTATGGCTGGGCCGACTTCAATGACGACGCGGCCATCGGGTCCGCGAGGAGGGCAGAAACCGGTGGCTGTCCCGAATGGCACTGCCGCCGTTTTCGGCACTGTTATCCCGGTTCTACGCGGAGCA
>JANQGB010001090.1 GCA_028277545.1 Phycisphaerae bacterium
CCTCGGTGGAGTCCGACGGTCAGACCAGCGTGGGCGAAGGAGCGGCGACGGACGCCTACACTATCGTGCTCGATTCGCAGCCGGGCACCGATGTGCTGATCGTTCTGGATCCGGGCAGTGAGGTCACTCTCGGGGCGGGAGCGGGTGTGCCCATCCAGCTTACCTTTACAGCGGCAAACTGGGCAACCCCGCAAGTGGTCACCGTGACAGCGGTGGATGATACCACCATTGAGGGAACTCACAGCACCACGATCACCCACAGCATCATCAGTGGCGACGCCGCGTACAGTGCGGCTACCCTGGCCGACGTCCTGGTCACCATCGCAGACAACGATTCAGCGGGTACCGGCGGCGGCAGCGGGCCGGGTGGCGGAGGCGGTGCCGGTGAGACGCCCGGCGGCGAAGAAGTAGAGGATGAAGAGGAGGAGGAGCCGGAGGACGATCCGGACGACGAGCCGGACGAGGATGAGGCAGAGGATGGTGAGGGCGAAGATGGCCAGGGGGACGAGGACCAGGGCGAAGAGCCTGAGCCGGACAGTGGCGATTCGGGAGGATCTGACGCTGAGGAGCCGGGAATACACCCACCGGACGACGATGGAGATGACTGGCAGCCGCCGGAGGACACCGAGCCCGAGTGGCCCGATGATCCGGATTCGGAGCCGCTGCCGGAGATAGTAGTGAGAATCGAGGCCTCGGCGCCGACGGCTCGGGTGGGCGACGAGGTGTGGCTGACCATCTTCGTGTCGAATGTGGGCCAGGCGGATGCGTGGGAGCTGGATCTGGTACTGCAGTTATCGCCGAACGGTGAAGTGCTGGAGGCCGAGTTGATTGATGGCGATGATGCCCGCACACTTGGTGTCTCGGTCGCGAACACAGGTGACGAGGTGCTGGTGTCTGTGGGCGAACTGCCGGCCGGGCAAAGCGTCGAAGTCGAATTGCTGGTGCAGGCGGGCGGTACCGGGATGCTGACGCTCGCGGCGGAAGTTGGATCGGGGGAACTGGTCTTCTCCGAGGAACTGACTGAGGTGGAGGTCGAAGAGACTTACGAGATGCGGGTCACCACGCGTCGCCCGGTGGCGCCTTGCGGCGTGGCGGCTTTGCCGGTGGTGCTGATCGTAGGATTGGTGTTGGCGCTCCAAGCGGTCAAGGGCAGGCGAGTAATCCACAGACGCGGGCTGGGAGGCTGGAGATGGTGATGGACGGGCGCGGCAAACGTGTCGTCTTAGCGGCTGCCCTGGCGATGGTAGCGGCAGCCGGCATGGGATGTGACGGGGCGGTTCTGGCCAGCCACGCAATATCCGCCGGAGCCGGCTGGCTCATCGGCCGCACCACCACACCGATCGAGGTGGAGACCAGGTGCTTCCGCGATGGCGAGGAGGTGGATTGTGCGGAACTGCCGGATTGACCCGCAGGCTTGGTGGGCGAAACGTGTGCGGTGTGGCAGTCTTGTCCGATCAGGAGCTACCGGTTGAGACGTGGAGGCACGCTCACTCGATGTAGCCCAGGCTGCGTAGTTCGTGGAGTTGCCTGCCGTCAAGGGTGAGATGCTCCTGGTCGAGTTGTAAGTCGAAAGGTGCCTGCTGGCGGTGCCAGGCAATCAACCCGCCGATCAATCGCCGGGCGACGTCGCGCTGGGCGTCGATGACGTTCTGTTTCTCTCCGGGGTCGGCCTGGATGTCGAACAGCAGAAATTTAGCCGGCGGTGTGCCAGGCCTGCTCTTGCGACCGGCGTAGCGATACAGCAGCCGCCAGCGAGCGTCTGCCAGCACCGCGTGTTCGGTCAGTCCGGCACGCCGGTACGAATGACTGGAGGAGAATATCCACCGCCGGGTCAGAGCGGCGGTGTCACCTCCGCCGGAGACAAGCAACGGCATCAGGCTGTGCCCGGCAGGTGGATGCGGCGGCGGCACGCCGAACATCTCCAGCACCGTGGGCATCAGATCGTAGAGCTGGGCTGGCAGGTCCTGGCGTCCGCGGGCGGTGACCATCGGCCCGGCGGCCACCAGCGGAATCCGAGTCAACTCCGCGTGCAGGTGTCGGCTGTGCTCCCAGGTGCCATGCTCGCCAAATGCCTCGCCGTGGTCAGAGGTGACAAAGATGGTCATCTGCTCGCTTAAGTGGGACGACGACAGCGCATCGAGAAACGCCTTCAGCCGGGCATCGGCGTAGACGATTTCCTCATCGTACAAGGCCACCACGTGCTGGCGATCACGCTCTCCCTTGCACTGCCTGAAACCCCGCTCACTGTCGTGCGTTCCGTCTATGTTTCCCTGGTAGTCAGGATCGAACCGGCCGGCGAAGCCCGGGGGTGGCGCGTAAGGTGCGTGCGGTTCCGCCGTGTGCACGTAGAGGAACGTGGGGCGATCTCTGTGCACCTCCAGCCAGGTTCGTATCTCCTCGATGGGCACGGTCCGGTCCAGGTGGTCCGACCACCAGAATCCGATCCGATCGATGAAGTGGTCGAAGCCCTGGTCCATGGCCTGGCGGCGTCCGGCGTTCACGTTGGTGCAGAACGAAGCAGTCGCCACGCCCGTTGCCCGAAGCGCCTCGGCCAAGGTGGTGAACTCGGGGGGCGCCGCCGCCGAGGGGTGGCGGACCCCGTGACGGGCGGTTGGCATGGACAGCATCAGGTCGGGAACGGACTCCACGGTGCGCGGAGAGTTCGCGTACGCGTTGGCGAACCAGACGCCCCGCCCAGCCAGCTCGGTCAGGTGAGGCATGGTCGGGCGGAAGTAGCCGTAGAGGTTGATGTGCCCCGATGCCAGGGCATCAATCAGATAGATTATGACGCAGGGTGGCTCCGGCTGGGCCTCATACACCACCGGATTACCCCAGCAGGCCACCGCGGGCGAAGGCGCGGTGTCCCCCGGGCCGGCCTCGGTAGCCAGGCTGAGCGATACCGTCCGTCCGGCCCAGGGGCCGAGATCGACCGTGACATCTTCCCAATGATCGTCCCGGAGCAGGTGGTGGCGCAGGACGCTCTCCCGCCTTCCATCGCTCTCGGCCCATACGGTGAAAAGCACCTCGCCAGTGGTGGTGGCCGGTGTTCCCTCCGGACTCGTGCTGACTTTGGCAAGCCCAACCTGTAGCCGAGCCGCATCCGGCAGCTTGATAGGTGCGAAAGTCACCTCGGCCGGGTTGTGCACGTAAAGAGCGTTTCTGGTTTCGCGGCCAATGGCTACGCGGCGAACGCCTGCCGGATCGGGGAACGCATCGACGCGGCCCAGCAGGCGTATGGACCGCAGTTCGATGAAGCCGGGGCCGACACCATCCGGCTGCAGGACGATCTCATCCAGCGGGCCCTCCCATTCAGGCAGGCCGTCCGTTTCGATGTTCAGCTTCCAGTAGCTGTCGTTGTCCGGAATCTGTACGCGGATCTTGCCTGCCCTAGCCCAGCTCAGGTCAAAATGCTCGCCAACCGTTGCCTTGATCTCCAGGACAATGCTTCCCACGTCCTGACGTTCAAGGTTGATGCCGCGAACCATCAGCCTCTGGGCGGCGATCTTGCTCGGAGAGGCGTCCGCTGCCAGTTCTTGGCGCAACGGCCCCGCGCAGAAGAGGGCATCCGGTCCTTTGGGCGGGGGCTGCCAGTCGCACTGGATCCTGGCCTGGGCTAGCATCTCGTCCAGCCGCCGCACCGACCAGCGCTGTTCCTGCCCGGCCGGCGGTGCGGGCAGGGGAACCGCGTCCGGCGTCCTGGCTAGCTCCTCTTTGGCCCAGGAAACGAGGCCTTCCCACTCTAGCGGGGCCTCCTTCAGTGGGTCGGGAGGCGGCTCGCTACGCGGCGTAACTGTTGCGACGGGCTCCGTGGCTGGTTGGGGTGTTGCGTCATCGCCACATGCCCCGGCTAGTAACGCCAGGACGAGGCAGGGCAGTCGAAGCCACAACCAGTTGCGCACCAGGGCGTTCACCGGCCGCCTCCGAGCAGTAGCGCAGGTTCACATTCGCCGAGAACGTCGTCAGATGCACACGGGCGGGACAATCGCAATCGAAGTACCTGCCATAGAACTCGTGCCGGATAGTCCCGGCCACGTCAGACTCTCGAGGCGCTGCCCGTTGAGTCCGACGCTACGCCCATTATGCCGCCGGAGATGCATCAAGGCCAGTCGTGCCGCCTCCACAAAGATGTAGCCGAGGGATTTGGCGCGTGCTCGGCTCTAGCACAGGCCGGCCGGACGGCCGGGCCGGTGTCACAGCAGTCGCTGCAACTCCGTGCAGATTCGGTCGACGTCGGACTCGGTCAATTGCGTGTGGAATGGCAGGGCCATCGTGCGGGCGGCCAGCGCTTCGGTAGCTGGGAAGTCGCCCTCCCGGTACCCGAACTCATTGGCATAGAAGGGCTGCAGGTGGATGGGGGCGAAGTAGTTGCTGCACCCGATACCCCGGTCGCGGAGTTGTGTCAGCATGCGGTCGCGATCTTCGGGGCCGTAATCGTCCGCCAGGCGCACGACGAACACGAACCAGCTTACGTCCACATCCTCGATGATGCGCTGCCGGTGCAGCCGTGGTTCGTCCGCCAACCGTTTGAGATACATCTCGGCCACCCGCTTCCGGCCAGCGAGGATCTCCTCCGCACGTTCCAACTGGGCCAGGCCCAGGGCGCAGTTGATGTCGCTCAGCCGGTAGTTGTAGCCCAGGCGCGGATGGGCCAGCCATCCGCCGTTGGTGTCTCGTCCCTGGTTACGGTGCGAGCAGGCCAGCCGGGCGGCGTCCTCGTCGCTGGTGACGATCATGCCGCCTTCGCCGGTGGTGATCTGCTTGTTGGGATAGAAGCCAAACACGCCGGCGTCGGCGATCGAGCCCGCCCGCTGGCCCTTGTACCGCGCCCCCAGTGCCTCGCAGGAGTCCTCAATCACCCTGATGCCGCGCGACCGGGCCAGCTCCAGGATGGGATCGAGATCCGCGATCTGGCCGAACACGTCGACCGGAATGATGGCCTTGGTGCGTTCGGTGATGGCTGCTTCGATGCGGGCGGGGTCTATGTTCCAGGTCTCCGGATCGACATCGGCGAAGACCACCTTGGCTCCCTCGAACAGCGCGCAGTTCGCGGAGGCGACGAACGAAAACGGCGTGGTGATCACCTCGTCGCCCGGCCCGATTCCGTAACCGCGGATCAGCAGGTGCAGGGCGGCGGTACCGCTGGAGACCGCCACCGCATGGCGCGTACCGCAGTACTCGGCAAAGCGTCGCTCGAACTCGGCCATCTTGGGCCCCAGCGAGAGATTCGGCGTCTGCAGGACTTCCACCACGGCGTCGATCTCGTGCTGGGTGATGTCCGGACGGGCCAGGGGAATGTCGTTCATCGGCGTCTGGTTCTCCGTTACACCTGAACCGCTGTATGCCGGGGGACATACGAACGCCGCCGCGTGCATGTTCGCGGGGCTACGCACGTCTCTCGCCACTCGATCGTGGTCGGTTACCCGTTACCAGGCATCGTCTGCCTCGCCAACTGCTCGGGCTCCGGCATTTGTCGGGCCGAGTATAGCCGCTCGGGCGGCTGGGAAACAGGCGTACGCCGTGCTTGCGGCGCTGGACGGTGGGGGAGGGTGATTCTATCATCTGGCTCTGTTCCGATAATCCTGTCGCCAAAGGGGATAACGCAGTGTCAGAGAAACAGCTTCTAGACGCGATTGCGCAGCGCAAGACCAAGGTCGGCATCGTGGGCATGGGCTACGTTGGCTTGCCCCTGATGAGGACCTTCTGTGATGCCGGGTTCAAGTGCCTGGGGCTGGACGTGGATGCGGCCAAGGTAGAGAAGCTCAACGCCGGCAAGAGCTACATAAAGCACATCGGTTCGGGTTTTCTCAAGCAGCTGCTCAAGCAGGGGCAGTTCAGAGCGACGGTCAACCCGCGTGATCTGCGCCGTTGCGGGGCCATCCTGATGTGCGTGCCTACGCCGCTCAACGAGACTCGCGACCCGGATATGACCTACGTGGTCAACACGTCGGAGATGATCGCCCGGCACCTTCAGCCGGACCAGTTGATTGTGCTGGAGAGTACCACCTATCCCGGCACGACGCGCGAACTGATCCAGCCCATCCTGGAGCGGAACGGTCTCAAGGCGGAGAAGGACTTCTATCTGGCCTACTCGCCCGAACGCGAGGACCCGGGGAGGAAGGACTTCACCACCTCCACGATTCCCAAGGTCGTCGGCGGCCTGGGCCCCAAGAGCAGCAAGGTTGCCGCGGCGCTGTATGGCGCCGCCATCACGCGGGTGGTGCCGGTGGACAGTTGCGACGTGGCCGAGGCGTCGAAGATCCTGGAGAACGTGTACCGCTGCGTGAACATCGCCCTGATCAACGAGACCAAGGTGCTGTTCGACCGGCTGGGCATCAACGTCTGGGAGGTGGTGGCGGCCGCCTCCACCAAGCCGTTCGGCTTCCAGCCCTTTTACCCCGGACCGGGGCTGGGCGGGCACTGCATCCCCATCGACCCCTTCTATTTGACCTGGAAGGCGCGGGGCGTGGGCCTGTCCACCCGCTTCATCGAGCTGGCCGGTGAGATCAACCGCCGGATGCCCGGTTATGTCATCGACCGGACGGCGGAGGCGCTCAACCGGGCCCGCAAGCCGATCAACGGCTCGAAGATCCTGGTGTTGGGCCTGGCTTACAAGAAGAATATTGACGATTGCCGCGAATCTCCCTCACTCGAGCTCATCGAACTGCTCAAGGCCCGTGGGGCCGAGGTGGACTACAACGATCCCTACGTGCCGCGCACCCACAAGATGCGCGAATACGACCTGAAGATGTCCAGCAAGCCGCTTAACGCCCGCACGCTGGCCGCCTACGACTGCGTGCTCATTGCCACCGACCACGACGACTACGACTATCCCTGGATCGTACGCCACGCCAAGCTGGTGGTGGACACCCGTAACGCGACCGCCAAGTGCAAAGCCGGGCGGAAGAAAATCGTGCTGGCCTAGCGGGAACGGACTAAGAGGGCCAGGGCGATTGAATTGCAGGCTTCCCGCCTGCGGTGACCTCGCCTGCGAGATCGGCAGAATTGCCGCGCTGGACTGTCGTTGTGCTATGGCGTTGGTACGAGAACGGCTGTGAGCCGGCCGGAAACGTCGAATGCCGCTGCCGGTCAGACACCGAAGAAGTTAAACAGCACGGTCTCCACAGAGGTGCTGATGATGCCGGCGACTTCGAGGCCGGCCTGGTTGGCAACGGCGGAGGAGAAGAACTCGGCCGTGCAGCCGCCGAGCTGGAACATCGGAAGACAGGCAGCCGCCAGCAGAAGGCGACGCGCCCAGTTCGGGTAGTGGTGAGTCATATCTAGTCCCCGCATGTTTGGCGTTCCGAGACGGGGGCAATATAGCGGAACCGCGACCTCAGGCAAGTGCAAAACAAGGGGGTCACCCATTATCCCCCGGGGGCTAATGGGTGAGCCCTTTTGGAGGTTTGACACTGCCCGAACAGCGGCCTACCCTTCCCGTGGTATCGCGGGATTGCGCGACTCGGGCACATTTCTTGACGGAGAGCAGGCATGGGCACGCTTTTTGCAGACTCCACCAAGCTGATCGGGCGGACGCCGTTGGTCAGAATTCAGCGGATCATCGACGGTCAAGCCGAGGTATACGCGAAGCTGGAGTACTACAATCCGCTGTCGAGCGTAAAGGATCGTATCGGCGTCTCGATGATCGAAGCGGCGGAGCGCGATGGCAAGATCCAGAGGGATGCCGTCATTGTGGAGCCCACCTCGGGCAATACCGGGATCGCCCTGGCTTTTGTGTGTGCGGCCAAGGGATACAAGCTCACCCTGACCATGCCGGAGAGCATGTCGGTGGAGCGGCGCCGCGTGCTCAAGTCGCTGGGCGCGGATCTGGTGCTCACTCCGCGCGACGAGGGTATGCCCGGTGCGATCCGGGCTGCCGAAGAGATTCTCGAGCAGACTCCCGGCGCCTTCATGCCTCAGCAGTTCAACAACCCGGCCAACCCGGAGGTCCACCGCCAGACGACGGCGGAAGAGATCTGGAACGACACCGAAGGGAACGCCGACATCCTGATCGCCGGCGTGGGTACCGGCGGCACCATCACCGGCGTGGGAGAGGTCATCAAGTCCCGCAAGCCGGACTTCCAGTGCATCGCCGTAGAGCCATCGACCTCACCCGTAATCACCCAGACGTTGAACGGCGAGCAACTGGCACCGGGCAAGCACAGCATTCAGGGCATCGGCGCGGGTTTTATCCCCGGAGTCTTGAACCTGGACATCATCAACGACGTGGTCCTGGTCAGCAGTGAGGACGCCGTGACCTGGGGCAAACAGGCGGCCCGGGCGGAGGGTATCCTCTGCGGAATATCCTCCGGCGCCGCGCTCTGCGCGGCCCACGAAGTAGCCCAGCGTCCGGAGAACCAGGGCAAGATGATCGTCGTGATTCTGCCCAGCTTTGGCGAGCGGTATCTCTCGACGCCGCTGTTCGATCCAGCGTAGTCATGCCGCCGCAGCTCAGCCGGCCGGCGTAGTACTATGCCGGCTGCCCCGACCATGTCCGACACAAACGCAATCAAGTGGCTCCGCGCCAACAACGTGGACTTCGACGTGTTGGAGTACACTTTCACCGACATCGGGGCCGACCACGCCGCCGAGGCTGTCGGCCGTCCGCTGGAGATGGTCTGCAAGACGCTGATCGTCAAGGCCAGCGGCAAGTCGTTCTGGGTGGCCATCGTGCCTGGCGATCAGCGCTTTGACAGTCGCCTGATGGCGTCTGCGATCGGCCAGAAACAAGCCGACCTGGCCGAGCGTGACGAGGCCGAGAAGGTCAGCGGTTACCAGGTGGGCGGCGTGTCACCGTTTGCCATGCGGCGCAAACTCCCGGCGGTGATCGAAGAATCGCTGCTGGCTCTGGACACGATCATCGTCAACGGCGGCCGGCGCGGCGTGCTGGTCGAGATGGCCACCGACACGCTCGTGGAACTGTTGAGAGCTACGCCTGCTCCGGTCTGCCGGTAACTACCCGCGGCCCGCGACCACGCCGAATCCACCAGGCTGTCGAGGGATGCTTCCGGGACGGTGCGCCTGGACATGGCGAGCTTGCTAGCGGCGGACTCTGACAGGCCTCACGCGCCGTTGAAGGTCACCTGAAATACGTCGAAGTCATCGAGGTCTACGTCCAGATCTCCATCGGTGTCGAACGACTGCAGACAGTCTGCCTCGGTAACCGGTGGCGTCGGCGGAAGGGGCGCGGCGCCCGGCCCCGCCAGGCACTGTGAGAAGGTGCGAAGGTCGACCAGGTCGACGTCTCCGTCATGGTCGTAGTCGGTCTGCAGCGTGCCCTCCCAGCCGGCGAGCCGGGCCATCATCCACCAGAAGGCGCGGGCCTTGAGATTGCAGTTCAGCGGCCTGGAATGGGCGCAGGAGCAGCTCACACAGAGGTCACTACCGGGATGCTCGGCGCACCATTCGTCCGCCCAGTTTCCGCCGTCGTAGTCGCAGGTGTCGGTGGCGTGGAGGTCCCGAAAGTAGTCCCAGTCCGGGTCGTAGCTCTCGAGGTCGGCGAAGTCGAAGAGGACGCCGCCGTTGGCGCGGACGTGATCGCGAATCTGGTTGTTGCGCTGGAAGAGGTTGCCCTCTTCACCGGTGCCATTGAGGTGACCGGTCATGTAGACGAAGGTGACCTCATCGTAGTCGTCTTCCAGGCCGCTCATCAGGTCAAGGTAGAGTTGCATATTCTCCTCGGTGGTGTCGGCCTGCCCGCACCAGGACCACATGACCAGGTTGCGGTTCGAGAGGTCGGAGTCCTCGAGCATGGCCCGCGTGGCTGCCTCCCAGGCAGTCCGGTTCGGGTTGCCCAGGTCGGAGGCTCCCAGCGGCCGGTAGTCCCAGAACGAGAGCACGTCCGGCGGAGCCTGCGTACCGGAGCCGTGGGCGTAGTAGTTGTAGTCGTTGCAGTAGGCGTGTTGGCAGGTGCCGCAGCCGGCGTCGGAGCAGGAGCCGCAAGAGCAACCGAGGACGCTGTTGAGGTTGGCAATACCGGACGTGATCTGGCTTCCGTGCGAAGTGTGACCGTAGGAGAGGAAGAACTCGGTCTTGGCCTGGTCGATCCACGAGACCGGCACGGCCTGCAGTTTGGTGCACTTATGATCGATGATTATGCATTCCTGACCCGCCGCGCTGAGGCCTGTGGTGACCGTAATCACGGTTGCAGTCACAGCGCACCACATGCCCCGTGCGAACCGTCGCTGCATTGCGGACATACATCCTCCTCCTTACCCCGCCCTTGATTTGACTAGCGGTCTTCTGCTGAACCCCGTTCGTGCTGGTTAAGCTTCCTAAGAGAGGGTACATGCACCTTCCGGCGGAGTCAAGCGGTCGAGCCGCTCGCACAGTGACAACTCATTTTTTGGCAGAGGCGATGTGGCCTCTGGCAGGTGCTGGCGTCTGTCAGCCGGCGGCGGGCTGGGTAGACGGTTCCGCCTCCGGGGCTGGTGCCGGCGGGGGCCGGAGTAGCTGAGCGGCCTGCCTGACCTGATCGCCGACCGCTTCGGCCGGCAGTTGATCGACGACGTCCA
>JANQGB010001172.1 GCA_028277545.1 Phycisphaerae bacterium
ACATCGTCCGATATAAAGCTCGGCGGCGTGTCGGGAGTGTTGCCGCCGGAGACCGTACATGCATCTTCAGACCCTGGCCCCGGCGAAGTATATTCGCACGGGCGACAGCGATCCGGTGCCCTGGTACCACTTTCCGGTACTGGGTCACCTGTACCGCAAGCGGGTGGCACGCTGTATCAGCCTCCTGCCACAGGGGCATAGCGTCCTCGAGGCCGGCTACGGGAGCGGCGTCTCGTTCCTGAACCTGTCACGGAAGTTTGACGAGATCCACGGCATCGATCTGCACGAGCGAGCCGAGGACGTCGTCAATTCGTTCCGCGGGACAGGCCTGAACCTCCACCTGCGACAAGGCAACATCCTCGACCTGCCTTACGCAGACGCCAGCCTGGATGCAGCCTTGGCGGTCAGCATCCACGAACACCTCGCCCCCGCGGAACAGGCCAGGGCCTTCGCCGAAATATACCGTGTGCTACGGCCAGGGGGGTGTTACGTGGTGGGCGTGCCGGGGCTCAACATGCTGATGACCACCGCCTTCTACCTGCTCGGACACAGGATACGGGAGCACCATCTTACATCCGAGAAAGAGGTGCTGGCTGCCATGGGTCGCCACTTCGACATTGACGCAGCCAGCTACACGCCACGCCCGCTCCCCGCGTCTCTCACTTGCTACGTCTACGCCCGAGGATGGAAACGCTGATCAAGGCGACACGTGCGACGGGCCCGTGTCGTGATCCAGGCGTTACTGCCGGCTGCCCAGCGCGACTTGCTGATCTATCGCGGGTGGTATGTAGAACACCTCAACAACGTGTGACGGGCTGTGCGTGAGGATCTCCCGTCCCAGCGCTGCCCTGAGTTGACTCAGCCTGCTCTGCGGTGGAGCCTGCCGGCCAGCCAACTCGAAGCGGCAGAGCTCGTCGTAGGACGGCTGGCCCAGGTAATCCACGCCGTCGGAGTCTGGGAAGACACGGTCCTGCTGGAGCACCAGAACGTAAGTGTTCGGGTGACGCGCCTGCCACTCCGCTGCGGACAGCGGCACGTGGCGAAGCGGCTCTAGAACAGGCACACCCTCTCTGCCCGTAAGAAGACCCAGCCTGAACTGGGTGGTCTCAGACGCTACGAACCGCGACTGCGGGACCCATGCAGGTGGATTGTCTTCGAGGAGCACCCTGGCGGCGTGAAACGGCGCCGCGTGATACATCCGGCCTGCCGCCCGATCGGGCCAGATCAGCGACCCGGCACAGAGCACCAGCGCGACCCCGCTAACCAGGACGCGCCGCACGCGCCCGGCCCGCCATAGCGCGGTAGCCGCGTCGGCCACCAGCAGGGCTCCCAGCGGCAGCAGCGGAGTAAGGTAGCGTGGCTGATGGTAGATGGGGAAGAAGTTGGTGAGATCCACCGTGCCGATGCTCAGATAGACGCCGCTCACCAGCAGACAGCACAACAGAAGGCGGTGAAAGTCACTGCCCTGCCGAAAGGCGTACAGGAGTGCGAACAGGTACGCCAGGCCCCATCCACCGTAGGCGGCGCTTGGGTCGCTGAGCCAGCGCAGGTACTCGGTTGCGTACGTGGCGATCGCCTGCCAGGAGGTGGCTACCACCGGCGCACCGTAAGCTCGACAGCCGTCGCGCACAGCGTGCAGATGGAACATCGGATCGCCGGTTATGGTCCACAAGGTGATCGCTTCGATTCCCAGCCAGATCCAGCTACCGACGGCGATTGCCAGCAGGCGATGCCAGGCCCACCACTGGCGGGTGCGCCAGAGAAGCACGAAAAGTGCTGTGGCCGGGTAGAGCAGGCCCGTGGTCTCCTTGGCCGAGTAGCCCAGGCCAATCAGCAGGCCGCCCGCCAGGCAGCGCCACCAGGGTCGGTGCGTCTCCACGTTCAACAAAGACGGCGCAATGAGCAGTAGCCCTAGCATCCCAAACATGGCGCCGACCATGTCCGGTAAGGCAACCGTGGCCGTTGTGAGGAAGATCGGCACCATTCCCAGCGCGCACATGGTCACCAGCGCGGTCAGACGCCCACGCCAGCGAAGCCCCCACAGCCCGACGGCAACAATGGTCGTGTTGGCGACCAGCAGCGGCCACGGCAGCAGCGCTTCCCAGCGAACGCCGATTAACGCCACGGTCAGCCGTAAGGGCGCCCACATCATGAGCCGGGCGTAAACCTGCTGACTGGAGGCGTCCTGAGTCGCCTGGAATGGATCGAGCGCAACCTGGAGGTAGCTCACGTCGTCCGAGCCGATAGGGCCCGTCCAGTAGAAGAGCTGCAGCCCCAGAAGGGCGACCACGACGCTGGCGAACACCATCCACCAGCGAGAGGGGGCGAGTGCCGTCAGCCACGCTTCGCCGGCACAGAGCGGAGGCAGCGAGCCACGCGGCTTGGACAAGTGCATCGCAGGTGCCGTCGCCTGGCTCAACGAAGTGCTCCCGACTAGCGCAGCTTGAGTTTCCGGAACGCCAACCAGCTCATCTTGATGAGCAGCCATCCGTCGCGGAAGCGCCGAATGCTGGTCTCGCCATAAGTTCGAGCGCCGTAGCGGACGGGAATTTCCAGGATCTTGAGATTGGTGCGGGCGGCTCCGAAGGTCAGGTCGAAGTCACCAAACGGGTCGAAGTGCCCGAAGTACGAGCGCCCGGCTGCTATGCGCTCGTAGTTCTTCCTCAAGAGCACCTTGGTGCCACACAACGTATCTCGAAACCGCTGATTCAAGAGCCAACTGAACAGAATGCTGAACGTCTGGTTGCCGCACTTGTTCAGAAAGCGCATAGCCTGGTCCTCCAGCGGGTACACCAGGCGAGTCCCGTTGACAAACTCACCTCGTCCGCTGGCCAGGGCGTTGAAGAATTTAGGCAAGTCTTCCGGGGCGACGGTCAGGTCCGCGTCCAGGATCATGAGCACGTCACCCTTGGCGGCGGCAAAGCCCTTGCGTACCGCGTCGCCCTTGCCCTTCTTCTCGCCTTGGTGAATGAGCTTGATGTCTCGATCGGGGTGAGCGGCAATCTGGGCCTCGACCTCGTCGGCGGTGCCGTCGCTACTGTCGCCGTCCACGAAGATGATCTCGGTCCCCGCCCCCAGTTCAGGCGTCCGTTCGATCGCAGCGGCCACGTTGCCCCGTTCGTTGTGTGTTGGAATGACCACGCTGCAGGTAAGCCGGTCGGCATTTTCAGGTGCCGTCCGGGGACGGGCAATGAGCAGTGAGACCAACGGCAGGCGGTTCATCGGCCACAGCCGTGAGACGAACCTGTTTAAGAACGAGGACAGCAGCGGGACGTACTTGGGGCACATGATCTCCGACGAGCGGCGGATAACCTCGAAGTCGCCCAGGTCCAGGAGATTGGCCACGTCTGACATGTTCAGCCAGTTTATGTCTCGTACCGAGGCTCGCTGTCGGAACATCGATGCCAGGTTCAGAATCGGCTCCCACAGAGCGTTGAAGTAGGCGACGATCACTCGCGTATCCGGGCGACACACCGACCTGACCCGCTCCAGCATGGCCTGTATGTCCTGCATCTCGGCCAGAGCATTGCTCACGATCACGTAGTCGAAGGTTTCGTCCAGCTCGAAGCCGGCGTAATCGGCGCAGACGATCTCCAGGTCGGGGAAGCGAGCGGCCGCCAGCTCGGCATGCCTGGGCTTGCACTCGATGCCCACACCGCGCGAGGGCCGAAGGTCCGACAGTAAGTCACCCAGACCACACCCGATCTCCAGCACCCGCGAGCCAGGCGGAATGTGCAGCTTGAACAGGCGGTGCATCTGCGCGTAGTAGTACGCGTTTCGGCGGCGCCACCGGTTGATGTGGGCCACCTCAGTCTCAAAAGCAGCACCGCAATCGTGGCGCGAGGCGGACGCGGCGTCCGCTCCCAGGTTCACCGGCAGTGCGGTGTTGGCAGATACTGTCATGCGTTGCTCCCAGCAGACGGCCGGCGGAAGCGGGCCATGTCCCGCACCGCGAGCCGTCAGTCGCATGTTTATCGGTCAGAACTAGGTCCGAATCGACCTACACTTGCTCGGCAGGGGAGGTCTGGGCTGCCTTGGGCGCCCGTGGGGCGCCCCGGACCGGCCTTGAGTGACCACTACTGGGCGCCGCGCCGCCATCCCGATCCGCGCGCCGGGGCGGGTCAGCGAGTCGATCAGGGCGCTCTGGGAAAGGGGCGCATGTCAGATTTTGTGTACGCTGGCAAGTCGGTTGCCAGTCACTCCGTGAATCCCTATACTACGCGCGC
>JANQGB010001435.1 GCA_028277545.1 Phycisphaerae bacterium
CAAGAGCCATGGAAGGCAGCGTTTATGCGGTCGAAGCCGGGCGCCTCGCGGGCTCGGTATTGCCTGTGCGTTCGCCGGCGTACCGCCGGCTGCCCGCGGACCACCCGCCGACTGAGAATCGCAGTATAGATTTCTGGCAGAGCCCGTCAACGGGCCTGCCTCCGCAGGCGAACTGCGGATGGCGGGCCGGCCCCCCGGCGGGTGACGCACAGTCCCGGCTATTCGCAAGCCGAGGCCAGCCTAGACCTCTTGGATGATGACGACGGCCCCGGCAGCGGTGATGCCGAGCAACACGGTCTGAATGAAATCGAAAGCGTCGGCGGAACCGCAGCCGGCGAACTGAAGCATCATCGCTCCGCTGGCCAGCACGGCTGCCAGCCGGTAGAACCGGGACTTGCGCATGATTGAAATCCACCCGTTTAGATTGCAGAAACCAGTTCTCCGCGAGCCAGCCGCGCCGACCACCCCGCGGAACACCAACGACAGGGCAGTGTACGCGCCTCGACCGGGCCGTCAAACCCCTCCCTTGATTTCGACACCACCCGCCCGGCCGCCGGCGCACGGAGAATCTCCCATTTCGCCCCTTTCAGGACTGGCACGCTGGCCTGGCTTCTGGTACACCCCCGGCGTCCGGGACGAGGCGGAAGTTCGGAAGCACGCCGCCCGGACCAGGGGATCGCAATCGCCGAGCTAGTCTGTCTGCGCGAACCAACGGCGGTTGGCGACCGAACTATTGGTGGCGACGGAGGGGCCGCGCGCCGCCAAAGCCCTGTTTACGGCGTCAGGAGCAAGGAGCAACCTCAACCAGACAGTCATTGAATGCCGATAATTATGCGGCACTCGGGACCGCGCGGCCCGATTGCCGTACTTGTGTCCCCGTTTTTCCATCGGCCCGGCCTCGGATCCGGCAGCCGACACCCAGAGGCGGTAGGTCCATGAATCCTTCAGTCAGGCTTTCTATGCTCTCGCCCAACCGAAAACGATCGTCGTGCACCAGGACCGCCCCGAGTCGCGGAACCTGGCGGCTCGCAGTCGCTCTCGTCCCCGTCATGGTGTGGACGGGGTGTGCCTCGAGCCACAGCGGCCTGTTCAACAGTTGGCTCGAACCGGCGGCAGTGGGCAACTTCAGCGGAGAGGCCACGCTGGAGATTCGTACCTCCCTGAGCATTCAGGACTCGGCCTGGGGTGTGCCGGGGGCGACCGACCCTGTACCCGCCGACCTCATCCCCCACGGGCGGGAATACCGCTTCGCCCGGGGCGATACGATGAACGTCCGCATCTGGGAACTGTTCCTCCGCGACACCGAGACGGCGGTGCAGCCGACCGTTGACGACGTGGGCAACATCCGCATTCCCTTCCTGGGCACGGTCAACGTCGACGGAATGACGCCGCGGGAACTGGAGCAGGAGCTGGTTGACCTGCTGGCCCAGAAACAGTTGATCGTCGACAACGCCCAGGTCATCGTCGAGCCGCTGGTACGCCGAAACTCCACGTACGTTGTCTTCGGAGCCACAACCGGTCCCAACATCTACCCGCTGCCGTCTCCTGAGTTCTCGTTATTGGAAGCCCTGACCATCTCAGGCGGGCTCAGTGACCAGGTTCTGGATATCTACATCTTCCGGGAGGGTGAGGCACCGCCGGTCGAGCAGGAGCCGACTGAGGCGTCGCCCGAGCTTCCGGATCCCAGCGACGTCCATCTTGCCGGTGGCTACGGCAGTGCGTCGCAGGAGGCCGTCGGCTGGTACGGAAATGAGCGCGCGGTCCAGCAGCCGCCCGACGAACCTGAGCCGGGTGCGGCCTCGCAACCATCCGACGAGGAGCCTTCGGCCACCTCGCAACCCCAGGAAGAACCGCCGCCGCCGGACGAGAGCGCTGTTCGTGAGCTGATCGAGTCGGTCGCTCCCAGCCAGCCGGGCACGGACACGGCTGGCCAACCGGACTCGGAGGCTAAGGAGCCGGGCGCTGCCCAGTCCAGGTGGATTTTCCTGAACGGCAAGTGGATCGAAGTCACGCCGGAGACTCCGGAGGAGGCAGAGGAGTCTCGAGCCGAACAGGATCGTAGAGCCGCGCAGAACCTGATTGAGAGTTTCCCGGAGTTTCCCGAGCCCACGGTGGACTGGGCGGCCGTGGCGGGCGAGAAGCAGCACCGCGTGATTCACATCTCAGCCGAGGCGCTGCGTAACGGAGATCCTCGCCAGAATATCATCGTGCGTCCCGGAGACACCATTCGGCTGATGGCCGGCGACGTGGGTGAATACTACCTGATGGGCCAGGTCAACCGTCCGGGTTCGTACTCGCTGACCGGACGCCGAATGACACTCAAGACGGCCATCGCCGGTGCCGGCAACCTGGCTCCGCTGGCCTGGCCGGACCGCTGCACCGTCTATCGACGGCTGGGTGATCGTGAGGAGATGATCCAGGTCAACATCAACCGGCTCTTTGCCGGTGACGACCCGGACTTCTACATCAAGAAAGACGACCTGATCGTCGTCGGCACCCACCCGGCCTCCGTGTTCCTGGCTATCCTGCGGAACGCGTTCCGCATTACCTACGGATTCGGTTTCGTGTGGGACCGGAACTTTGCTGACGTCGACAATCTCGAACGCAACCTGAAAGTGACCAATCGCGTCCAGCGGGAGATCCAGAACTCGAACCGCTTCCCGGGCCTGTTCCCATAGGAGATCCGCATTTGAGCGACAGCGGTATGTCCTCGCAGACCCCAACCCTGACTGCCGGGCGACGACGTCAGCCTCGTACCTGGGGAGAGCTGATACCACTCCCGGCGCGCCTCCAGATTGCGATTATCTCGCTGCTGCTCGTAGCGGTGTACCGGATCACGCTGACCGACCAGGTGGTCTACCGCTGGATCAACGACCCCAACTGGTCTCATGGATGGCTGGTGCCGCTATTCAGCATCTACTTCATCAGCACCCAGCGAACCAAGCTGGCCGGCATCACGCCGCGGCCAAGCTGGGTGGGGCTGATCGCCCTGGTGGCCGCCATGGCCACCTACTTCAGCTTCATGGTCGTCTTTCGCTACGCTTATCCGCAGGCCATCTCCTTCGTGATCGCCGTATTCGCCATTACGCTGCTGCTGGCCGGCTGGCGGGTTGCCCGAATCGTCTGGTTCCCGATCGCGTTTCTGGTCATGGCGATTCCGCTGCCGGATTTCTACTACGTGAAGGTGACCATGCCGCTCCGCAAGTTGGCCTCAGAGGTGGCGGCGGTTCTGCTCGGCATGCTTCCCAATCTCGAGGTCGGCACTTCCGGTGTGACCATCGACTACTTCGTCCGAAACACCGCTCATGTTGGAGTGCTGAATGTCGAGGAGGCCTGCAGCGGCATGCGCCTGATGATGGCCTTCGTGACGCTGGGGCTGGCCATGGCCTACCTGGGCCAGCGTCCCACCTGGCAGCGGATCGTAATGGTGCTGTGCTGCATCCCGATCGCCCTCATCTGCAACATCATTCGCGTGACGGTGACTGGCATCATCCACGTTTACGAAATCAAGAGCCTCGCCTCGGGCACGCCGCACGAACTGCTGGGCCTGGCCATGCTGCCTATTGCCCTGGGGTTGTTTGCCCTGGTGGGCTGGGTACTGCGCAACCTGTTTGTAGAGGAACCACAGGAGGAGGCCTGATGCCGCCGCCGGCGGCCGGCCCCGTCTGGCATAGGGAACCGACATGACAACCGTTCCGGCAACCGTTCAAGAACGCATCCCCCAGCCCGCGGTCGGCGGTCCACGCGAGGAGCGCGCCACAGGCGTCTCGGTAGGCGACGTGGTCGGCGCCCTGCGGCGGCGGATAGTCATGATCACTCTGCTGTGGCTGTTGTTCGCCACGATGGCTGTCGGGCTCTTCTTCGTCGTTTACATTTACTTTCCCAGCTACCTGGGCGAGGCCTGGATTGAATGCGAGAGCAACCGCCCCGACGAGTCCGGCCAGTTGTCACCCGAGCCCCTGCGTCAGGATCAGCATGAGCGCCTGATCAACAGCCAGGCCCAGTTGGTCAGGATTCCCGAGATTCTCAACAAGGTGCTCAAATCACCGGAAGTGATCGGCACGAACTGGTACAAGCAGATCGAGACAGGCGAGCACTTCCTCCGGCTGGAGGAGGATCTGATCAGCGCCCCCATTCGCGACTCAAACTACATCCGCGTGGCGCTAAACTGCCGCAAGCGTGAAGATCCCGCCGTTATCGTCAACAAGGTCGTGACCACGTACCTCTCGGAGGTGCAGGGCATGGCCAAGGACGAGTTTCGCGAACAACTCAGCACCTACCAGGATGAATCCGACGGCCTCGAAACGAGGATTCAAGACAAGGTAGACCAGATTGAGGAGTTTACCGACAAGTTGCCGCCGGGGGCCCTGGTCCACGGTGAGGGCGGTCGTGGCGGCATCCAGTACGAGGAGATGTCTCTTTATGCCGAGCAAGTGGCGGCGCTGGGGCTGCAGACCGCGGAACTGGAAGACCTGAAGGAGATCTACCAGGACTCCGCCGGCCCCGGCTTCACCACGCAGGACTGGCAACT